>NZ_JBIYDB010000029.1:0-51549 GCF_044908325.1 Arthrobacter sp. GAS37 | reverse complement strand
ACCAGGACTGGGAACCACCCCGCTGGCCACACCACACCCCCATCACCGACACGGACACGGAGACGGACACATACCCGGGCCAAGACCTGCCCGCACTTCCCGAACCGGAACTGCCCCCGGATCCTTTCCCGGACTGGTACTCCTTCACCGCCGCACACCCATGGCCCGACGACGACATGGACGACACCGACGATCCAGGCTGGCCAGCGCCCCTGAACGACCCCTTCCCGGAATGCGCCGCGTTCCACGGCACCTGATCGACCAAAGCCTTCAACCAGAGGACACAGTCCTGCCGCCCCTGGACGCCCTCGTAAACGGCGCAGCACAGGCGCGCGCCTACTAGTAGGCTCTACCCCACAAGTGATCAACAGGCTGCTGCGGTGACCGAGACGACAGTGAACGAAATGGTTGCCGAGCTGGCCGCGCTCGAGGACCCGAGAGCCCGCGAGGTGAATGAAAAACACGGTGACGATCACGGTGTGAACCTCGGCAAACTGCGCGCGCTCGCGAAGCGGTTGAAGACGCAGCAGGAACTCGCACGCCAGCTCTGGGCGACAGATGACACGGCCGCGAGACTGCTCGCGATCCTGATCTGCCGCCCGAAGAAATTCGAGCGCGATGAGCTGGATGTCATGTTGCGCCAGGCGCGCACGCCGAAGGTTCACGACTGGCTCGTGAACTATGTGGTGAAGAAGAACCCGCACTGCGAGGAGCTGCGCCTTGCCTGGTTCGCCGATCCGGATCCAGTGGTCGCGAGTGCCGGCTGGGCGCTGACCACTGAACGCGCGGCCAAAAATCCCGAGGGCCTGGACCTCGCAGGACTGCTCGACGTCATCGAGGCGGAGATGAAAGACGCCCTGGACCGTCTTCAATGGGCCATGAACCACTGCCTGGCCCAGATCGGGATCGAACACACCGAGCACCGCGCCCGCGCCATCGACATCGGTGAGCGCCTAGGGGTGCTCAAGGATTACCCGACTCCCCCGAACTGCACCTCTCCATTCGCGCCCATCTGGATCACTGAAATGGTGCACCGACAGAACGATAAGTAGGAATTGGGGCTGGAAAACAACAAAGCTGCCCCCGCACGACGTACCGTGCAGGGGCAGCTTCGTTGATTGTTAAGTCGACCGACGAAGAAGAAGAACTAGAACTCCCAGTCCTCATCCTCAGTATTAACAGCCTTGCCAATCACATAGCTCGACCCAGACCCCGAGAAGAAGTCGTGGTTCTCGTCAGCATTGGGGGACAGGGCCGACAGGATGGCCGGGTTCACGTCGGTGACGGAAGCCGGGAACATGGCCTCGTAGCCGAGGTTCATGAGGGCTTTGTTGGCGTTGTAGTGCAGGAACTTCTTGACGTCCTCGGCGAGGCCGACGCCATCGTAGAGGTCGTGCGTGTACTGGACTTCGTTTTCGTAGAGCTCGAAGAGCAGCTCGAAGGTGTAGTCCTTGATTTCCTGGCGCTTTTCCTCGGAGACCTTTTCGAGGCCCTTCTGGAACTTGTAGCCGATGTAGTAGCCGTGCACGGCTTCGTCGCGGATGATCAAGCGGATGAGGTCTGCCGTGTTCGTGAGCTTGGCACGGGAGGACCAGTACATCGGAAGGTAGAACCCTGAGTAGAACAGGAACGATTCCAGCAGCGTGGAAGCAACCTTGCGCTTCAGGGGATCGTCGCCCTGGTAGTAGTCCATGACGATCTGCGCCTTCTTCTGCAGGTTCTCGTTCTCGAGGGACCAGCGGAAGGCGTCGTCGATCTCCTTGGTGGAGCACAGGGTCGAGAAAATCGACGAATACGACTTCGCGTGCACCGACTCCATGAAGGCGATGTTGGTGTATACAGCCTCTTCGTGCGGGGTGATGGCATCCGGAATCAACGAAACGGCACCCACCGTGCCCTGGATGGTGTCCAGCAGGGTCAGGCCCGTGAATACGCGCATGGTGAGCTGCTGCTCGTCCGGCGTCAGGGTGTGCCAGGACTGGACGTCGTTGGACAGCGGCACCTTTTCCGGCAGCCAGAAGTTGTTGACCAGGCGGTTCCAGACCTCCACGTCCTTGTCATCCTGGATGCGGTTCCAGTTGATCGCTTCGACGTGGCTAAGCAGCTTGACCTTCTCGGTCATTTCGTCCCCTTAACGTATGTGTTCTTTAAGGTAAGCGTACGACGCCGGGCGCTCACCCGGCGTCGTGCTCTTCAGTTTTGAGGCGCGGCGGCTGCCGCAAATAAACAACCGTTATCGGTTACAGCATGCAGGAAACGCAGCCTTCTACTTCGGTCCCTTCCAGCGCAAGCTGGCGGAGGCGGATGTAGTAGAGGGTCTTGATGCCCTTGCGCCATGCGTAGATCTGCGCCTTGTTGATGTCACGCGTGGTGGCGGTGTCCTTGAAGAACAGCGTCAGGGACAGGCCCTGGTCCACGTGCTGTGTGGCAGCGGCGTAGGTGTCGATGATCTTTTCGTAGCCGATCTCGTACGCGTCCTGGTAGTACTCCAGGTTGTCGTTGTCGAGGTAGGGAGCCGGGTAGTAGACGCGGCCGATCTTGCCTTCCTTGCGGATTTCGATCTTGGCGGCTACCGGGTGGATCGACGACGTCGAGTTGTTGATGTAGCTGATGGAACCTGTGGGCGGTACGGCCTGCAGGTTCTGGTTGTAGATGCCGTGCTCCATGACGGAAGCCTTCAACTCGCGCCAGTCATCCTGCGTCGGAATGTGGATGCCGGCGAAGAGCTCGCTAACGCGCTCGGTTTCCGGGGTCCATTCCTGCTCGGTGTACTTGTTGAAGAACTCGCCGCTTGCGTAGGTGGAGTTCTCGAAGCCGGCGAAGGGCTGGCCGGTCTCGATGGCCAGCTTGTTCGAGGCACGGAGAGCGTGGAACAGCACCGTGTAGAAGTAGATGTTGGTGAAGTCCAGGCCCTCTTCGGAACCGTAGTGGACGTGCTCACGGGCAAGGTAGCCGTGCAGGTTCATCTGGCCGAGGCCGATCGCGTGGCTCTGGGCGTTGCCCTGTGCGATGGACGGCACCGAGTTGATGTAGGACATGTCCGACACCGCGCTGAGGGCACGGATGGACGTCTCGATCGACAGGCCGAAGTCCGGGGAATCCATGGTCTTGGCGATGTTCATCGAACCAAGGTTGCAGGAGATGTCCTTGCCGACCGTCTCGTAGCTGAGGTCCTCAGCGTAGATCGACGGCGTGGAAACCTGCAGGATCTCCGAGCACAAGTTGCTCATCGTTATCTTGCCCGCGATCGGGTTGGCCCGGTTCACCGTGTCCTCGAACATGATGTACGGGTAGCCGGACTCGAACTGGATCTCCGCGAGGGTCTGGAAGAACTCGCGGGCGCTGATCTTGGTCTTCTTGATCCGGGAGTCGTCCACCATCTCGTAGTACTTCTCGGTGACCGAGATGTCGGAGAACGGGACGCCGTAGACGCGTTCGACGTCGTACGGGGAGAAGAGGTACATGTCCTCGTTCTTCTTGGCCAGCTCGAACGTGATGTCCGGAACCACGACCCCGAGGGACAGCGTCTTGATGCGGATCTTCTCGTCGGCGTTTTCACGCTTGGTGTCCAGGAAGCGGTAGATGTCCGGGTGGTGGGCGTGCAGGTACACGGCACCCGCACCCTGGCGGGCACCGAGCTGGTTGGCGTAGGAGAAGCTGTCTTCGAGGAGCTTCATAACAGGGATGACGCCGGAGGACTGGTTCTCGATCTGCTTGATCGGGGCGCCGTGCTCGCGGATGTTGGTCAGCGAGAGGGCCACGCCACCGCCGCGCTTGGACAACTGCAGCGCGGAGTTGATGCCGCGGGCGATCGACTCCATGTTGTCTTCGATACGCAACAGGAAGCAGGAGACCAACTCACCGCGCTGGGCCTTGCCGGCGTTGAGGAACGTGGGCGTGGCGGGCTGGAAGCGGCCGTCGATGATTTCGTCGACGAGGCGGCTGGCCAGTTCTTCGTTGCCGCGGGCAAGGTGCAAGGCAACCATGCAGACGCGGTCTTCGTAGCGCTCCAGGAAACGCTTGCCGTCGAAGGTCTTGAGCGTGTAGGAGGTGTAGAACTTGAAGGCGCCGAGGAACGTCTCGAAGCGGAACTTCTTCTTGTAGGCGCGGTTGAACAGGTCACGGATGAAGTTCATCGTGTACTGATCGAGTGTCTCGCGCTCGTAGTACTGGTTCTTGACCAGGTAGTCCAGCTTCTCTTCCAGGTCATGGAAGAAAACAGTGTTGTTGTTCACGTGCTGCAGGAAGTACTGGTGCGCGGCCTCGCGGTCGGCGTCGAACTGGATTTCCCCGTTCGGACCATAGAGGTTCAACATGGCGTTGAGCTCATGGTAGCCAAGGCCCTTGTAGGCCTCCGGCAACGGCTTCTTGACCTTGGCGGTGTCCATAGCGCCCTTGGTTACTTCTGTATCTGCGACAGTCGTGTCCAAAACTTTTCCAATCCTTGATTGACCCGGTCAACATCTTCCGGAGTCCCCATGAGTTCGAATCGATAAAGAAGCGGAACCCGGCATTTGGTGGCGATGATGTCTCCCGCCATGCAGTAGTTTTCCGCGAAGTTGGTGTTTCCTGCTCCGATGACGCCGCGGATCAGTTCCCTGTTCTGCGGGTTGTTCAGAAACCTGATGACTTGCTTGGGCACCGATCCGTCGCCATCCGTGCCGCCATACGTGGGCAACACAAGGACGAAGGGTTCCAGTGCGAGCAGCGGCGCGTCCTTGGCATGGAGCGGGATGCGTGCCGCGTCGACGCCGAGCTTCTGGACGAAGCGCTTGGTGTTCTCAGATGTGGAGGAAAAGTAGATGAGGTGACTCCGCGTGCTGATAGCTTCAGCCATTGCTTGAGCAGGTGCTGTTGCCAGCGCTGCCATGGGAGTCACCTCTACTACATTGAAATACTTTTTGATGTGGCGGAGTCCTGAGGAGCCAGGTCCCTGAAAGACTAGGCCACCGAAGCGGCAGCCAGTGCCAGTTCTTCGATCTTGTCCGGACGGAATCCTGACCAGTGGTCCTGCTCGGTCACCACGACGGGGGCCTGCATGTATCCAAGGGCCTTCAGGCGCTCAAGGGCCTCGGCATCCTGTGAGATGTCAACGCTCTGGTAGGCGATGCCCTTCTTGTCGAGTGCACGGTAGGTTGCGTTGCACTGAACACAGGCCGGCTTCGTGTAAACCGTAACAGTCATGGTCCCTGTCCCCTTTGTTGAAGTCTTTGCTCTTCGTTTGGCAGGCCCCGACCGGAACTGATTCCGTCTCCGATGCTGGCCCGCTGACCGCCTAGGCGGCCAAACGCTCTATTCATGTCTTGTGCTGGTTTCCCGCTCAATCCGTAAATCGATACTACATGTAGTGCAAGCGCCTCGGCGGAACCCCAAGATGATGTATTACAAGTATGTCATTTTACGCACCGGTAGTCCACAGGCCGAGGGGGTAAAAATGTCCGGGAATCCGCCAAATCCGGAGACGTAATCCACACCCTGTGGACTACTTAGCCACATTTAATCGTCAGCGTGTCGCTTGGATCCCGGCGTGTCGCGGCATCCTGCAAACACCGTTTCGTGAGTCGCCCGCCACACTTCCCGGCACCAGGCCGACGCCGCCCGGACCCAGCAACAGCAACAGCGGAGACCGAATTCACACAGCTATGCTGGCTGGGCACGGATTTCGGCCGGCACCGAGCCTAAGGATCACTGATGGTCAACCTTCTCCACCTGCGGACGCTGCTTGAAGTCACGCGGCTCGGTTCCTTCGCGGCAGCCGCCGGGCGGCTCGGCTACACCGCCTCAGCCGTATCCCAACAGATGGCAGCGCTGGAACGGGACACCGGCGTCGAACTCTTCCAGCGTTCCGCACGCAGCGTGGTTCCCACCGAGGCCGCCCTCACCATGGTGCGCCATGCCTCCAAGGTGCTCACCGACGTCGAGACCCTGCTGGCGGCCGCCTCGCGGAGCACGGACTCCCCCGTCCAGGAGCTGCGGCTTGGCATCTTCCCAAGCCTGGCAACCTACATCCTCCCGGACATCCTCCGGAACCCGCGCTGGAAGAAGCTGAGCATAGAACTGCGCGTGTGGGTGGCCGAACCCTCCCAGACCATCCAGGGGCTGCGCACCGGCGGCGAACTGGACCTCGCCCTGGTGTACCAAGTGGGCCAGTCCGGGCTCGCGTGGCCCCACACACTGGACCGGCAATGGATCGGCGACGACGACTTCCGGGTGGTGCTCCCCGCGTCCTGGGGTATCCGGGAGGACGCCGAAATGCAGGCCGCGCAACTCTCGGATATGCCTTGGATCATGCACCATCCGGGCACCAGCGACGCCGTCGTGATTGAACGCCTGTTTGCCAGTTGCAATCTGCACCCGCGCGTCGTGGCCTACAGCGATGACTTCCACGCCAGCCTTGAGATGGCGGCAGCGGGGCTCGGCGCCGCCCTGGTGCCGGAACTGGCGCTGCGGCACCGGCCGCCCGGCGTCGTGGTTCTCGATGTTCCGGACATCCGGCTCGCGCGCAACGTGTTCGCCCTGCTCCTCAACGAGAAGCGCACAGCGCAAGTGCAGCTCTTCACGGAATTGCTGGCCGACACGCTTCGCGGGAGCACCGCAACCGTCCGGGCCGGCAGCGCCGCGACGATGCCCAAAACGACTCAAAAGTCAACGCCCAAACCGCGCACCTGAAATCTTCCAGGATGCTGGAACACGCCGCTTGTTTGGGACTATCTTGAAGACATGAGCAAGGTAGCGAGCAAACATTTTGGGGAGATCGAGCTCAACCACGGGCGGGAGCACTGTTACGTGGCTTCGCACGAGCTCGCCGGAAATCCCCTCGAACTGGACCTGAACGTCACGGCGCATGACCACTTCGACGAGAAGGCACTCCACAAGGTGGACTACCGCCTGGGCTACCTCCCCGAGTTGGTGGATCAGGTCCGGGACATGATCGCCGAGGAGCTGGACCAGGACGGCACCAACTCCCAGCAATTCCTCCACTTCCACTCCAACCAGCTCAAGGAAGAGCAACTGGAGGCGGTGTTCGGCGTCCGTGACAAGACGCAGCTCACCAAGGACGTTTTCCTCAAGGCCCTCAAACTAGGTCATGTTGCGATCTACCCCGGCCAGCCGGAGCGCTATTTCGTCCTGGATTTCACCTTGGGCTCGCACTTCACCGACGAGCTCCTGGTAGTCGCGGCGGACGAGGACGGCGTGGTGGACGACGAGATCCTCTGGGAGTCCTGACAAGGGACTAAAAGTCCTGAAACAAAACTAAAAGAAAACGCCCGCGGCCGGTCACCTTTCGAGGTGACCGGCCGCAGCTGTTTGTACTACCGGGGTTTTACTTGGCTGCTTCGAGCAGTCCGGCGCGGACCGTCTTGGTGGCCTTGACCAGGTTGCGCAGGGACTCTTCGGTCTCGGCGTAGCCGCGGGTCTTCAGGCCGCAGTCCGGGTTGACCCAGAGCTGGCGGGACGGAACGTGCTTGACGGCGGTGGACAGCAGCTCGGTGACTTCGGCTTCGCCCGGAACACGCGGCGAGTGGATGTCGTAGACGCCCGGACCAACGCCACGGCCGAAGTGGTGCGCCTCGAGGTCGTGGACAACCTCCATGCGTGAACGTGCTGCTTCGATGGACGTGACGTCGGCGTCGAGGCCGTCAATCGCGTCAATGATCACACCGAACTCCGAGTAGCAGAGGTGGGTGTGGATCTGGGTCGCGTCGGCGGCACCGGCAGTGGCAAGGCGGAAGGAGTCAACCGACCACTTCAGGTAAGCGGCGTGGTCAGCCTTGCGCAGCGGCAGGAGTTCGCGCAGTGCGGGCTCGTCCACCTGGATGACCTTGATGCCTGCAGCTTCGAGATCGGCGATCTCGTCACGCAGCGCCAGGCCGACCTGGTTGGCGGTCTCGCCCAGCGGCTGGTCGTCGCGGACGAAGGACCAGGCCAGGATGGTGACGGGACCGGTGAGCATGCCCTTCATCGGCTTGCTCGTCAGGGACTGCGCGTATTCGGCCCAGGCAACCGTGATGGGAGCCGAGCGGGTGACATCGCCCCAGAGGATGGAAGGACGGGTGCAACGGGAGCCGTAGGACTGGACCCAGCCGTGGACCGTCACGTCGAACCCTTCGAGGTTCTCGGCGAAGTACTGGACCATGTCGTTGCGCTCGGGCTCGCCGTGCACCAGGACATCGTAGCCGAGCTCTTCCTGCAGCTCGACGACGCGCTTGATCTCGTCCTTCATGAGCTGCTCGTACTGCTCGTTGCTCAGCTCCCCCTTGTTGTTGCGGGCGCGGGCGGAGCGGATTTCCGAGGTCTGGGGGAAGGAGCCGATGGTGGTGGTGGGCAGCGGCGGCAAGTGCAGCGCTGCTTCCTGGGCGGCTTCGCGGACCGAGTACTCGGAGCGGTTGAAGTCGGCCTCGGTGAGGGCAGCGGTGCGGGCACGGACGTCGGCGCGCTGGACGCCTTCGGCGATGGCGCGGGAGGCGATCACAGCGGAGGCTTCGTCGATGGCGGCCTTCGCGGAAGCCGGGTTGGCCAGGTAATCCGCGAGGGTCTTGACCTCTACGGCCTTCTGGTCAGCGAATGCGAGCCAGCTGCGGAGCTGCTCCGAGAGCTGGGTCTCCTCCGCAGTGTCGTGCGGAACGTGCTGGGTGGAGGTGGAGGTGCTGACGGCAAGCTTGCCGGCTGCGGCCTTCAATTCGTCCAGCTTGGCGGCCGAGACGGCGAGGTCGTTGCGCCAGATGTTGTGGCCGTCGACGACGCCGGCAACGAGGGTCTTGTTGCCCAGGCCGGCCAGGGCTGCTGCGGACGGTACCGCGCCCTTGAAGACGTCGATGTGCAAGGCGTCAATGTTGGTCGCGGCAAGGGTGCCGAGCTGGCCGTCGAGGGAACCATACGGGGTGGAGACGAAGAGCTGCGGGCGCGCTGCCGCACCGGAAAGGACCTCGTATGCCCGGGCAGTGGCAGCCTGGATTTCCGCGGCCGGGGTGTCCTGGTCGACAACGAGGGCAGGCTCGTCCAACTGGATCCAGCTGGCGCCTGCAGCGGCAAGCTTGCCGAGAAGTTCAACATAGACCGGGAGGATGTCCTCGAGGCGGGACAGCGGAGCGAAGCCCGCAGGAGCGTCGTCGGAAGCCTTGGAAAGCAGCAAGTAGGTGACCGGGCCGACGATGTACGGGCGGGTCTCGATGCCATTCGCCAAGGCGAATTCGAATTCCTCGACGATGCGGTTGGAGGCGAGCTTGAAGTCGGTCTCCGGGCCGATTTCCGGAACGAGGTAGTGGTAGTTGGTGTCGAACCACTTGGTCATTTCCAGCGGCTGCTGTTCCTTGTTTCCGCGGGCCAGCGTGAAGTAGCCATCAATGTCGAGCTGGCCTTCGGCGTCGAGCAACTGGCCGAAGCGGGCCGGGACGGCGCCCAGGTGTGCGGTGGCGTCGAGTACCTGGTCGTAGAAGGAGAAGGTGCCCGGAACGGCGGCGGCTTCGTTGAGGCCGAGTTCCTGGAGCCGCTTCGCGGTGGTCAGCTGGATGGCCTTGGCGGCGGCGTCAAGGGCGGCGGCGTCGATCTTGCCTGCCCAGTAGGCTTCGACGGCCTTCTTGAGTTCGCGACGGCGGCCGATGCGCGGGTAGCCGAGCAGGGATGCAGCGGGGAACGCTGCGTTGGTCTTCTCAGTGATGTTCTGTTCAGTCATGGGATTTCCTTGGGGCAGTAGGTGCAAATCGATGTGTCTAGGGGTTTGCGGAGCAGCGATGGCTGATCAGCTGACGAGTTCTTGGCGGCGGGCGATGGCGCTGAGCCTGCTGGCAGGCCGGGCCGGCCGGGGCAAGGCAAGCTTGTCCAGCACGTCCAGGGCGCAGGCGTGCTCGTTGAAGGTGTACAGGTGGATGCCCGGAGCACCGGCCTGGAGGGCGGCGTTGGCCAGGTCCACAGTGGCGCGGACTCCGATCTTGCGTCGTTCGGCGTCGTTGTCCGCAGCAGCAAGGCGTTCGATCAGCTCCGGTGCAGGCTCGACGCCGGTGAGCTCGCCGAGGCGCTTGAGCCGGCGAAGGCTGGTCAACGGCATGACGCCCGGAATGATCGGGATCGTGACTCCCGCACGTCGGGCACGGGAGATCAGGTCCGCATATTGCTCAGTATGGAAGAAGACCTGTGTGATGGCGAAGTCGGCGCCCGAGCGCTGCTTCGCGAGCAGCACCTCGACGTCGTGCTCCACGCTCGGGGACTCAGGGTGGCGGGTGGGATAGGCGGCCACTCCAACTGCGATCTTGCCCGCGCACAGGAGAGCTGAACGTCGCTGTTCCACGCGGCGGATCAGTTCGATCAGGTCCTGGGCGTAGCGCAGCGAACCGTTGACCGGCTGGCCGCTGTCCTTGGGGAGGTCGCCGCGCAGCGCAAGGATGCCGCGCACGCCGTTGTCCAGGAGTTCGCCGATGATCTCGGCCAGTTCCTGCGGGGTGTTTCCGACGCAGGTCAGGTGGGCCAGTGGCCGCAGGGTCGTTTCGAGCAGCAGCCGGTTGATGAGCTCGACGGCGGTGTCCCGGTTGGAGCCGCTGGCGCCGTAGGTGACGGAGACGAAGTCGGGGTCCGTGGCTTCAAGCTCGCCGATGGTCGTCCAGAGGGACTCGGCAGCGGCCGGAGAGCGGGGCGGGAAAAGTTCGTAGGACAGGGCAACAGGGGCAGCGCCGGTCAAGTTCGGATGGGTGTCGATGAGGCTTGGTGGTGACATTTGCGTCCTTGGCTGTGTGTCAGCGGGCCTGCGTTCGCGGACGTGAAAGCCAGGTCCTTGGACTGCAGAATCGGTGAATTGAGTTGGGGATACACGCAACGAACTCCAGCAGGGCGCAGCCGCGACTGTTACGCCTGGAATGAAGTTGTCCGTGTGCAAATGTCAGGCCCACATGGGGGCACCCACACCCTCCTGCCTGCCTTCAAGAGGCAGATCCGGCGGAGGATCGCTGACACGTTACCGCGGTAACTTGAATACGACTCTAGATCGGGGGTCCGGGCGCCACAAATCCTCCACCGAATTAAGACGCACTTTTACGCTACGTTTCGCCTGATTTCTGAAGATTGTTCGTTCTGGCTTCCGTCGGGGTTGAAGCCGCAAACAGTACGCCACGGAGAACCCCGTTGCGAGCCCTCCCCATGACGGTCCGGCAGGACTATTCTTTTGCCATGATCCAGCTTCCAGCCAGTTATCAGGAATACCTCGACGGCAAGGACGAGCGGTTCATCCAAACCGTCCGCCCCATCTTGATGCAATCGGCCGCGGACAAGCTCCACGGTGTGCGCGTACTTTACAACCGCGGCCTTACAGGCCACCAAGCGCACCTGGATGATTCCATCCCGTACGGCACCATCGTGGAGGACATCGACTGAGTCCTGGCTGCTGAGTCCTGGCTGTCGCTGATCAGCCCTTCATCGCGCCGGAAAGCGCAAACGCACTCCCGGACCCCCTTGCGACCACCGTGTAGAGGATAAGTACCGGGACTGAATACAAAATGGAGAACGCGGCGAGTTCCCCGTAGGCGATGGCTCCATGCTGGCCGAAGAAGCTGAAAACGGACACCGCGGCCGGCTGCTTTGAGGTAGACAACAACAGGATGAACGGGACGAAGAAGTTCCCCCAGGCCTGGATGAAGACGAAGATGAACACCACGCCCAGCCCTTGCCTCATCAGGGGCACGACGATTCTCCGGAGCGTGGCCAGCCCCGAGGCACCGTCCATCCAAGCAGCTTCCTCCAGCTCAAGCGGCACGGAGTCCATGAAGTTCTTCGTCATCCAAATGGCCATGGGCAAAGTGGTGGTTGCCATGAAGAAGATGGTTGCCGGCATCGAATCCAGCAATTGCAACTGCACGAACAGGCCATAGACCGGCACCATGATCGCCGTGACCGGGAGCGATGTGCCGAACAGGATCGCGTACAGGAACGGCTTGTTGAATCGCGATTGGTAGCGGGACAGCGGATAGGCAGCGAGCACGGCGACCGCCAGGTTCACGACTGCGGTTCCGGCAGAGAGCAGGAAGCTGTTCATGAGTGGCTGGAAGAGCAGCCCTGGAGTCAGTACGGCTGCAAAATTGGCGAACGACGGCGATTGCGGCCACCGCGTCTCGTAGCCGGCGTGCGGATCAACGGAAGCAAGAAGCAGCCACGCAAGGGGCAGCACAAAGCACACCCCGATCACGGCCAAAGCCGCATTGGCAGCCAACCGGACACGCGGCCTTCCCCCGGCCGCCGCCGTCGGGCGCTTCCCGGCGAGCAACGGCGCACGGCGCAGGGAAGTCACGGTTTCGCCCCGCGGATCAACCTGACGTACACAGCTCCGAAGACCATGCCGATCAGGATCAACACCGAAGCGATCGCGGTGCCGTAGCCGATATCCCCGAGCTTGAAGGCTTCCTGGTACGCCAGCACGGGCAAGGTGGTGCTCGCGTTGGAGGGACCGCCGGCCGTCATCACCCAGATGAGGGTGAATACCGCGAGCGTTTGGAGGGTGATCAGCATGAGGTTGGTGGCGATGCTACCGCGGATGATCGGAAGGGTGATGAAGGCCAGACGTTGCCAACCCCTTGCGCCGTCCATGAGGGCGGCTTCGGAGACGTCGCGCGGGACCTGGGAGAGCGCCGCCCTGTAGACCAGCATCGAGAACGCGGTGCCGCGCCAGACATTGGCCAGGATGATGGCGGCCATCGGAAAGGCATACAGCCAGTTGGTGCCCTGGACACCGAACATTCCCAAGAGCTGGTTGAGCGTACCGTCCTGGCTGAAGTACGCGTAGGCCGCGAAGGCCGCCACGATCTCCGGCAGTATCCACGAAGCGACCACCACCGCGCCCACCAGCGACGCCGTCGCTCCCCCGGACCTGGTCATCAACAGGGCGATGACCAGGCCCAGGGCGTTCTGTCCGAGGATCGCAGATACGGCCACGAAGACTACCGTCAGCCATGCCGAGAGCGGGAAGACGGAATCCGTCAGCATCCGGGCGTAGTTGTCCAGCCCGACCCATTGGGGGTTCAGGGCCGCCTTGCCGGACAACGCGGCGTCGGTGAAGGAGGCGTAGAAGGACCACGCGACAGGTGCCAACATGAAGAGGGCCAACAGCAGGATTGACGGCACTACCGGCAACAAGCGGAGCCTGCGACGCAGGGACCTTCTGATTGGGGATCTGCGTCGCAGGGAACCGCGACTGAGGGAATCAGGGACTGCCATGCGTCATTTCTGCATGACCTTGGTGTCGCCGACGAGTTTCTTGACCGAAGCGTCGTATTCGGCCGCCGCCTCCGCCGGGCTTTGTTTGCCGGTAATGACGGCCTCGGTTGCCTGTTGGACGGCGAGGGAAATCTTCGGATAGTCGGCGGTCGCCGGGCGATAGTGCGTGACGCCCACCAGATCGGAAACATCCTTCACGAACGGGTTGGCCGCCTGGTAACCGGGATCGGAAGCGACATCGGTGCGGACGGCGATCTGGGAATTGTTGACGTCGAAGGCCAAGGCGTTCTTTTTGTTCACGGCAGTGGTCAGGAACTTGAAGGCCAGGTCCGCGCTCTTGGTCTTCGCCCCAACGGCGAGCGTCCAGCCACCGGACATGCTCACGCCACCGGGATCCCCTCCGAACTGGGTGGGGAACTTGGCTACTCCCATATCCTGCGCATAGCCGGCCCATTCGTAGGAGCCGCCCTTCTGCCAGAACGACGGCGCGTAGGAGCCTTCCACGGTGGCGCCCATTTTGCCTTGCGGCAGCCACTGTCCAAAGACTTTCTTCCACACATTCGAATCGAGGGCGTCCGCCGGGGTCACGGAAAGTTTCTCATCGTAGAGGGTCTTCAGGAACTGGAGTGAATCGGTGAATCCTTTGGAACCGACCACCCACTTCTTGTCGCTTTCTGAATACAGGGAGCTTCCCGTTCCATAAAGCAGTTCGTAGAAGCTCTGCATGACCGTTCCCTCACCGGTTCCTTTTCCGGCGTACATGCTGAAGGGAATCACGCTCGGATCCGCGGCCCTCATTTTGCGGGCCGCAGCCAGGATGTCATCCCAGGTTTTCGGCTGCCACGGCAACGGTATGCCGGCCTTCTCGAGGACTGTCTTGTTGTACCAGATCGCCCTGGTGTCGGTGCCGAGCGGGACGGCATAGATGCTGCCGTCGTCACCGCGTCCCGCGGCCTTGGCGCCCTCGTTGAACTTGGACCACTCGTCCCACGAGGCCAGTTGCGAGTCGAGTTTGAGCAAGTATCCGGCGTCGACATCCGAGCGGACCTTGAAGGTGTCCTCGTAGAAGACGTCCGGGGCGGTGTCCGGGGAACGCTGGGCCAGCGCAAGCTTGGTGCCGTAGTCGTCGTCGTTGGCTTGGATGGGCTCCAAGTCCACAGTGACGCCCGCGTTTGCTGCTTCGAATTCCTGCTTGGCGTCCTGGAAGACCTTGTCCAGGGCGGTGAAGGAGTCCGTCTTTTGATAGACGATCTTGATGGTTTGTTTGCTGACAGCTTGCGGTTGGGCGGAACAGGCGGCCGAGGCCAAAAGGCCTACAACGCCGAGCAGTGCTGCTCCGATCCGGACTGGGCGACGCATGACGCTCCGATCTTCAAGCGGCTGCAGCCCCCACACTTCAGCTGGCCCAGCCTGTTGCCAATATTGATAAATGCAGCCCTGCGACGCAGGACGTGGTGAAGGCCTCAGCCTTCCAACAGGAGCCGCTGGGCGCGCGGCGCAAGCGTGTGTTCGAGTACCAGGCAGGCCGCCCCGATGGCGCCGACGTCTTCGCCCACTCCGGTCCCGACAACCTCGATGCCGTGGATGCTGTTGGCGGCACTGTTGGCGGCGAGCAGGGGAGGAATGCGGTCCAGGTAATGTTCGGACATGCGGCCCCAGAACGGGCCGCCAAAGACGACGCGTTCGACGTCGAGGGTGTTGGTCACCACCGCAACCGCGCGGGCAACCAGCACCGCCGACTTGTCGATGATCGCGATGGCGCGTTCGTCACCTGCATCCGCGGCATCGCAAAGCCGGGCGAAACCTTCCTGAACTTCCGGGCCCTCGGTGCCTTTGCGGCCACCGTTCAGGACACCTTGCTCTTCGGCTTCGGCCACGAGGACCTGCGGGATGCAGGAAGACTTGACGCATCCGCGCAGGCCGCAATCGCATTCGGGCCCGTCCGGATCGACAATGATGTGTCCGATTTCACCGGCGTTGCCGGATGTTCCGCGGATAACTTCATCGTTCAAGACGATGCCGCAACCGATGCCGGTACCCATATACATGAAGATGAAACTTCCGGTGCCGCTGGCTCCGCCGGCCCAGGTTTCGGCGACGGCCGCACTGGTGACGTCCTTGTCGACAAGGGTCTCGAGCCCGGTGGCCTCGGCGAGGGCGTCCCTCAGGTGAACCCGGTCCCAACCCGTCATGAGGGGCGGGTCCACGACGGTACCCTCATCGAGGTCTATGGGTCCCGGCGCCG
Organism: Arthrobacter sp. GAS37; assembly: GCF_044908325.1. Classification (NCBI taxonomy): domain Bacteria; kingdom Bacillati; phylum Actinomycetota; class Actinomycetes; order Micrococcales; family Micrococcaceae; genus Arthrobacter; species Arthrobacter sp. GAS37. Next base: position 36,110 of record NZ_JBIYDB010000029.1, on the reverse strand, counting down.
CGACGCCAAGTCCCGCGATCTTTCCCGTATCAACACCGGAATCCTCGATCAGCGCCTTGATTTCCTCCGCTATGGCGGCGATGACGCGCTGGGGATTGCTTCCGGTGGGTGTGGGAATTCTGGAGTGCTTCACAACGTCACCCACCAGGTCCAGGACCACCGTGGTGATGACCGCGGGATCAACGTGGACGCCAAGCGCGTACATTCCGGAAGGGTTCAGGCGCAGGATGGTGCGGGGCTTACCCGGACCGCTGCCTTCCTTGCCTGCTTCGACAATGAGCCGTTGATCCAGGAGGCGGCGGGAGATATTCGAAATAGTCTGCGGTGAAAGGCCGACAATTTGGGCGAGTTCCACCCGGCTCAGTCCGCCCGACGAGCGCCTGATTGCGTCGAGAATGACGGTCAGGTTGAAGTCCCCCATGCGGGGCAGATTGGTTCCGCGCCTCGGAGTCGGCTGGCGGATCTCAGTCACGGATTCCCCTAAAATCATTCGAATAATGCTGTTGCATTTGCATCGTACGGCACGTGTGCTTGTCCCGGTATGCCCACACGCTGCCCAGGCGTAATGGAGCCGGGTATTGCTGATGAGAGGCGCTGGATTATGGCACTCATGCCGCAGGCCGAGCTGGACGTCACCGCAGGCGGTGCGGTTGCGGCGGCTCTGGTCCGAGGCTTGCCTGGCCCCGCAGTGGGACGGACCGGGGCTGTGGCTGCATGGAGATCTTCACCCGGCGAACGTCCTCCTGACCCCTGACGGCCGCCTCGCGGCCGTCGTCGACTTCGGAGACCTCGGGACCGGGGATCCCGCCGTCGATCTGGCCGTCGCGTGGTTGATGTTCGACAGCGGTGTGCGGCACTGTTTCGTGGCGGCGTTCGGACCCGCCGTGGATGCCGCTACGTGGGCCCGGGCCCGCGGCTGGGCGGTGGTCCTTGCGACGGCGATGGTCAGTTTCTCGGATGACAATCCCGGGATGGCTGGAATCGGGCACTTCGGGGTGGAGCAGCTGCTGTCGGAGCGCTGACCCTTAACGTCTTATGCTGCGCGTCACCGTGAATTTCGGGTTCCGGCCGATTTCGGTGGTGCGACCGATCAGCCTTTCAAGCGCCGCGCGGTACTGCAAGTGGCTGTTGTAGACAGTCCAGAGTTCACCGCCGGAAGCCAGGACCCGTGCCGCGGCATCAAACATCTTCGTGGCCGCGCCGGCATGGACGCTGGCGCCGAGGTGGAACGGCGGGTTCAGCAGGATGAGGTCGGCACTGCCTGGTTCGAAGGTGGACATGGCATCGTCCTGGACTACCCTGATTCGATCTGCCAGCCCGTTGGCTGCCGCGGTTGCCTTGGCGGACGCGACTGCTGCGGCCGATTGATCCGTCGCGGTAACCCGGGCGTTGGGACGGTTCCGGGCATACATTGCGGCGAGGATCCCGGTCCCGCAGCCAAGGTCTACCGCGTGGCGCGCTTCGGGGATCCTGTCCAGGAAGCCCAAGAGGAAGCGCGTTCCAATATCCAGCTTCTTGCCTGAAAACGCACCCCCGTGGGCACAGACCGTCATCCCCAGCTCGGTGTTCTGGTCCGAGACCGGGAAGGGTTCCGGGGTATCCGGCCGCTTGGGAGCGCTGGCAAGCAGGACACGTGACTTCTGCTGCGCAAGCTGCGGCTGCACGGACTCGAAGCTGCGTTCAAGGACGGCGTTCATGCCCAGGGACATGTGCTTGACGCGACCTCCGGCGAGTAGGACGGCTCCCGGCGCTGCAAAGCGCGCAACGGCGTCGACGATTTCTTCCAGTTCCGCGAGGGCCTTGGGCAACTGCATGATCACCAGTTCGGCGCCGTCGAGCAACCCGGCACCCAGCTCGAACTCGTCAAAGCGGCCGGACAGCCCGGACGCGCCGGCGTTCCGTTGCAGCGCGAGCCTGCTGACGTACAGGTCTTGGGTCACCCGGACGTGCCCGACGCCGAGGGCCGCCAAAGCGCCCAGCGTCAGGGCTCCGTAGCGGTCACCGATCACCGCCACGCGGGTTTCCGGATTAACGATGTAGCCCGCCGCGGTCTCGAGGAGGAGCCGATCGGTGGCGTCGTGCGCCTGCAGGTTTTCTGCCTCGACGTCGGGGAAGCGGCGGAGGGTGCCGAACAGCGTCTCAAGGTGTGCATCCAGCTCGGTCAAGGTCACGGTGCACCAATCTATCCCCCCTCGGGAACCCTCGACAACATAGGGGTGGCGGAGGAAGGTAGAGATTGCAAGTTATCGACCGTCTGACCGCTGCCTAAGGCCACGGCACGCGCCGCAAGCAGTTCAGACACCGGGGTCCGCGGCGAAGGGCGAGCCACGTTGCGGACCTGAAAAGTCCAGGCTCCCACTCCCCTTGTGAGCAGACCATGACTGTCAACCTCGTCACTCAGCTTGAAGTAAAGTCGCACAATTCCCCCGATGAAATCCGGCGCCCGGAGAAAACCTTGGTGGAAAACGTCACTGTCGGTGACTACACCATCGGCCGCCTCAGCTTCGAGCCAGGCTGGAGTTGGACGGATTGCATCAAACCGGTGGTCCAAACCGATTCCTGCCAGCTCAACCACGTGGGTTACTGCATTGCCGGTGCACTGGAAGTCGAGACCACCGACGGCAAGAAGATCAGCATCTCCAAAGGAGATTCATACACCATCCCGCCGGGACACACTGCATGGGTTGTAGGCGACGAGACCTACTCGGCCATCGAGTTTGTCAGCGCAGCAGAATATGGAGTCAAGCCCGAGTAGCAGAACGCACTTCAAGCCAAAAAATGAGGCCTTGCTTGAAACACGAACCAAATCCATGTTTCAAGCAAGGCCTCCAGAGTGGAGCTGAGGGGACTCGAACCCCTGACCCCCTGCATGCCATGCAGGTGCGCTACCAGCTGCGCCACAGCCCCGAACTTTGCCCGCGGGGACTTCAATCCCCGCCGGAGCAACTCGTCAATACTAAACCACAAGGATGTGAGATAGGAAATCGAACGCTATTGGCTCCCGGTTGGACGAGGTGCGTAGGACAGATGAGGTGCGGTCGATCACTCGGCCGCACCTCCCCCCATTACTGCCCTTCAGCTGTTGCTGCAAAACACAACGAGCCACTGCATTGAAGTGTAGAGACTGAGCAGCCATTAAACAAACCGTTCAACCGGTTTATGACCGATCGGACTCCCGGGGACTTGGTAGGCAGAAGAAAATTCACCAAGAGCACTGTTGAACGATTCCGGTTCGCGCCCGGAGATCCGCCACAGACCTTCAGAGGAATACCAGTGATCCTTCGTCACCACCTCAATCTGATGGCCGCTGAATCCTGCAGCGCGCAAGGCCGAGCCGGCACGTTCGTCGTCTCCCAGGAACTTCGGGTACTCCACACCGAATATCCGGGCAACGTTCTGCAAGAGGAATGACACCCGAACAGGTTCCGGATATGCGGCATGGAAAGCCGGCCCGGGTTGTCCAGGCGCCAGCGCAAGCCCGGAAAGCAGCCTTCCCAGCGCCTCCGCACCGATAAGCGAAAGCAGCGCCGAACCATCACCCGGCCACCCTCCAGCCACCTTCATCAGTTTGAGCACGCCCGGAACAAACCAGCGGTCTCCCGCGCCGAACACGAGGTTGGGACGAACAACTTCGCCGCCGTAGCCGAGAATCAGCTGTTCGGCGATCGCGCGGCTGGAGCTGGCAACCGAGGCCGGGTGATAGCCGGCTTCGGATTCAAGGATGCCGCGGTGAGGGCCGCTCCCGTAAACACTGCAAGTACTGACATAGATCAGTCGGGCAACTCCGGCTTGCCGGCACTGCTCAACGACGTTGCCGGTGCCAAGCTCGTTGATCTCATAGGCAAGACGGGGCTCGGAGCCCACATAGGATGCGGCATGGACAACAACATCCGTATCGGCCAAGAAGGGGATCAGGCTCCCCGGAACGGAAATGTCGGCGGTCGCAATGGTAGCGTTATTGTTTCGTAGTCTTGCAACCGGTTTTCGTGAGAGTGCCACAACGTGCGCCCCTCCGGATCCGGCGAGTGAGGCTACAACCCGGCTTCCAATGAAACCTGACGAACCCAGGACCAGGACCCGGGGCACGTGGTCAACGCATGTTGACATGGCCCCCACCGATCTTTAGGTCCGTCAGCTTCATGTACTCAAGTATCCCGGACGCAGAAACCGGAGAGGTCTCCACGCGGATCATGCAACAACGTGCCAAAGCCACCCGAACGGCAGTCATCGAGGGTGCAGCGTCGATCTTTGAAGAGGTCGGCTACGGGAATGCAAGCCTTAGCGACGTCACCGACCGCGCTTCGGTCACTAAAGGCGCGCTCTATTTCCATTTCAAGTCGAAGGAAGACCTGGCGCTGGCAGTCATCGCCGAACAGCACAACATTGTGCGTGTCGCCGGGGAGAAGATCGCCGCCGCCGGACTGCCTGCGCTGGAGACCATGATCGCCATGTGCCGGACATTCGGGCAACAGCTACTTGACGAGCCAATCGTCAGGGCTGGAATCCGGCTGACATTTGAAGCTTCGGCGTTCAATGGCGACGTCAAAGGTCCCTACCAGGACTGGGTCACGACCATGGAGATGCTGACGCGCCAAGCCCAGCTGGAGGGCGACGTGCGGCCCGACGTTGATGCCGCAGACTTCGCACGGTATTTAGTTGCGTCGTTCACGGGCGTCCAGATGGTGTCCAACGTGCTGACCGAACGGCGCGACGTCCTCAAACGGATTGACGACATGTGGCGTTTCATGATGCCGGCCATCGTGCCGATTCACCCGCAAGGCCCAGGGACTCCCTGAATCAACGCGGTGTTTTGACCCGAGCCAACAAGGACATCAGGGTCTCTCCTTCGTGCAGCAACCGGACCCTCATCACCACGTGGGCGCTATTTGATTCGAGTTGCGTCACAGCAACATCCACGGGATAGCTGAACTCGACCAACTTCATGAATTCCGCCTCAAACAGGGCAAAATCGGCATCGGGGCGGGAACACGCTGCGCGCATTGCCTGCCTCGCAGCCTCCACCAATAGCATTCCCGGTACGTGGTCGAGGGGATGGTCAAAGAAAATGGGGTGCGTTGGATCAACCCGCAACGGCCAGACGAACGGGCGCGAACTTTGCCCGAGCATCACGTTCCGCTGGGTGGCATGCCCGACGTCGGCACACGCCAGTAAGTCTTCGCCGGCGGCGGGCAACCCGGCAGGGACCGCCCCACGCACTCGCTCATACGTCGCTGGATTAACAATGCGGGCCGCCGCCACCCCTTCCCCTACGGGAGCGCCGTCAACAACGAACCGCGCAGCCACAGTCAGGGCCGACAGCTGCCCTCCACTGAGCTTCATGTCCTTCACGTCAAGTTCGACAGCAACCTGCGCGGGTACCAGGGGATCCAGGATCGCGGCTTCTACCGAGATGCTCATGTGCGGCATGAGGAACTTGTGGGTCAAGGGCACTCCGCACAAATGGGACAAGAAGATTACTGCCTGCCTCAACGTCTCAGCCATGATCGCGGAATCCGGCGAACCGTCCGGCGAGCCATAAAAAACGTGCCATCGCGGCCATTGCGCTCCCGCAATGAACCGCCTGGAACTTGATTGGACAAAGTCAGTCAAGAAGACTTCCGAAACCGAGCGCTTATGAACGAGCTCCCGCTTGACGGAAGCCTCGAAGAGCGCTTCATCGCGCATTGGGTCCCCCACTCCTCCCAGGATCTGCCAGAGCAGCGATCGCTGCTGTTGCGCCCCCCATTAAACGAGCAAATCCTATCGGCAAGCTGTGCCCATCTGATTGTCGAAGCCGGTGAACTGCCCGGATTGACATACCTACTGGTCGGTTTGTAGTTTAGCGATATGGAGTTTGGCGACACAGGCAGTACGCCCAAGGGCGCGGCCACCCGGAATGAGATCCTTCGGGTTGCCGCGGACGTTTTTGCGCGCAAGGGTTTCGAGCAGACCCGGATGGACGACATCATCCGCGAAGTCGGGCTCACGAAGGGAGCCATTTACTTCCATTTCTCTTCGAAAGCAACGTTGGCCCAGGCCGTCGTCGACGAGCAAAAGGCACGTTGGCTGCGTCGCGTGCAAGAGGAAATTCTCAGCAAGAACAATCCGCTGGAGGAGTTGCGCCAGCTCGGGGAGTTCATGGTCAGAACAGTCCTGAGCGACTCTTCCGCGTGGGGAGTGGTGCACTTGGCCAATCAACTGGCCTCCACGAAGGAGCACCCCGGAGGCACCTCCCCCCTCGCCGCGTGGGTGGACCTCGTGGCCGGCATCCTTCAACGGGGCCGCGCAAGCGGCGTCTTGACGTTTCCAGGGGATCCCGACGACGCAGCAACGGTTGTCGTGGCCGCATTCGATGGCTTGAAGTCGGTCACCGACGCCCTTGACCCCAAAGATCTCGATGCCTTCGAACGACGCGCGACGCTACTGTTGCAACTCCTCGAACAGCAGTTCATCTCCACCCAGTAACGCAGCAACCCACGAGCCAAAGACTTCGACCCTGGGCCAAAAAACAAACCGCACAGTCAGTTTATTAGGAGTAGAAATGAATATTTCAGCCAAAACAGCCCTCATCACCGGAGCGTCCACCGGTATCGGTTCGGTCTTTGCCCGAAGGCTGGCCGCCGAGGGCGCACGCTTGATACTGGTTGCCCGCGGCCAGGACAAACTTGACGTGCTTGCGGGAGAACTCCGCGAGCACGGCACCGAAGTGACTGTCCTGGCAATGGACTTGAGCCTGCCGGACTCCGCGAAGGAACTCCACCTCGCCACCGAGTCGTTGGGCCTCAAAGTGGACATCCTGGTCAACAACGCTGGATTCGGAACACACGGACAAGTTCTCCATGCAGACGCCGATCGCTACGTCGAACAGATCCAGTTGAACTGCTCCACCTTGGTCGGTACCACCACGCGATACCTGGCCGGCATGGTTGAGCGCGGTTCGGGGGCCATCATCAACATCGCGAGTACGGCCGCATTCCAGCCGATACCCCACATGGCCGTCTACGGCGCGACAAAGGCCTTTGTGCTCTCGTTCACCCAGGCGCTGTGGGCCGAGACACAAGGCACAGGCGTGAAAGTCCTCGCCGTTTGCCCCGGGGCCACGGACACGCCGTTCTTTGAAATCGCCGGCGAAGCTGCAGCCGCTGGATCCATGCGGACCCCGGAGCAGGTTGTGGACACCGCCATGTCTGCGATCCGCGGGAACAAGCCGAGCGTTGTGGATGGCCGGCTCAACTCCTTTGTTGCCCGGGTGGCCGTCAAGCTACTCCCGGAGAAGCTGGTGATCGCGGCCGCGGGACGGGCCGTGCGCCCGGCCAACTGAGCCACGAAGCTCCACACAGGGAAGGGGACCGCCAACCGGCGGTCCCCTTCCGCGCATCACGCTGCACTCAGGTTCCCTGGATGATTCCGATCTGGACTACCCCTGTGTTGACCAGCGTCTTAGCGAGATACACAATCTGGCCGGAGTGCTCCACGGTCTGGGTCAAGATCAGCACAGGGTCCTTGGCATCCAGCTCAAGCAGCTCGCCTCGCGCGACACCCGGGGTGCCCGCGGCGATATCGGTCTCGCCGGGCCCAAGAGCCGGGCCAACAGCAGACATCAAGTTAGCCAGCAGCGTGGCTTCTCCCCCGACGTCGTCCGCAATGGCGCGTGCCGCTTCGGGGTAACGATCAATGAGACCCCCCTTGCTTGCGACGTGCTCCTGGACCAAGGCAATAGGTGAACCGTCCCGTTTGAGGACACTCTCGAAGAACCAGGAGGGCTCTTCTTCGCGGATTCCGAGGGGCTCCGCGGTGAACACCGACGACGACGGGTGCAGTACATGCTGTGTACGGCTGACCTGGATAGCGGATCCGGCCTCGGCCAGGATCTCCTCCATGGGCCTGATCCGTTCAAGGCCGACCCGCGGCAGGCGGGTGGCCACAAAACGTCCAATGCCTCGGCGGGAGCGTACGTATCCATCTTCCTCCAGGAGCATGAGAGCCTCACGGACCACTGTCCGGCTGACCTTCATTGCCGAACCCAGGTCCGTTTCCGAAGGCAACAGCGACGAAACGGGGAAGTGCCCCGCCCGGATCGCATTCACGATGCGCGAGTACACGGCAACGCGGAGCGGGATGTTGGCGGTGGCATCCAACGGCTCCGAAAGAACGGCCTCGGCACTGCGGTCCAAGATGGCTCCCTTCGTCGATATTGAGAGTTTACGCGATGGGTATTCCGAGCTTGTATAACAAGCGTGTATGATGCACATATTAGCCATCCTGTGCTCTGCGCCACACCTGCATCGAGCCGCCCCCGAAGCCGTTTTGTTTCAAACAAGGAAGTTTGTCCATGACAACCCAAGCCACCAGCACCGCAGGGCTCCCCCTTCGGCGAAAAACCGCCCGAGTGCCCGTCCTCATCGCCACGCTGATCCTTTCCATCCTCAGTTACCAGCTCAACGCCAGTCTGTTCTCGGCGGCCCTGCCGGCCATGGCCGCACACTTCCAGGAATCCACCGAAAACGTGGCCAAAGTCCAGTCGTTGTTCTTCCTGACCGGCGCAGTCCTGGGCATGGCATTTTCCCGATGGAGCGACTTCCTGGGACGCCGCCGCACCCTGCTGATCGTCCTCTCCATGATGTTGTGCGGCACGGTCCTGTGCCTGCTGGCACCAAACCTGACCGTCCTTCTCGTCGGCCGGGTCCTGCAAAGTGCAACGAGCGCCACGTTCACTATTTCGTTCCTGCTCCTGTCCGAGCGCTTCAGCAAACGCCTCTTCGGCATTTCCGTCGGCATCATTTCGGCAGTGAACGGCGGCATCGGCGGGCTCGACGGCTTCCTGGGCGGTTTCATCACCGACACCATCGGCTGGCAATTCCTCTTTGTCCTGGTCCTCGGCGTGGGCGTTCTGGCGATCGTTTTAGTCGCCGTCGTGGTCCCGAAGAGACCCGCCCGGACACGTGAGGGACGCATGGACTGGTGGGGCGCAGGCACCCTGGGCACGTTCCTGGTTCTCTTGAGCAACCTGATCGGACAGGCTTCCACGTCCGGATGGGGCGACGTCTGGACCCTTGGCTATCTCGCCGGCGCAGTGATTGCCGGGCTGGCGTTCGTCGCCGTGGAAAGGCGGGTTGAGCGTCCGCTGATCGCCATCGAGCAATTGCGGTCCCGACAGGTATGGCCGGTGTTGGCGAGCACGGTCCTGACGCTAGCCGGCATCTTCTCGGCGTTGAACTTCACCGTGATCCTCCTGAGCCAGGACGCAAAAGCCGGATACGGACTGTCCGCTTCCATGTCAGCCCTCCTGTACCTGACGCCGACGGCCTTCGTGGGTGTGCTCACGGCGGTGTTCTCCGGCTGGTTCGCGCAGCGCATCGGCTGGTTCAAGGCCCTGCGAATCAGCAGCGGCCTGATCGTCGTGGCAGCGGTTGCGGTCGCAATCTTTGCCGCGGACCGTTGGATGGTCTTCGCCTTGCTGATCATCATGGGAGTCCTGTATCTCGGCCAGTTCCAGAGCACCGTCAGCGGCATCGCGGTGCTGAATTCACCCAAATCGGCGCCGGGTTCCGTGCCCGGCCTGAATGGAGCATGCTTTGGAATCGGAGCCAGTGTGGGAATCGCCGTCGTCGCACCCGCCGTCGCCGCCGGAACCATCGCCGGTTACCAAACTGCCCTGTGGATCTCGGCGGGCTTCGCCCTCGCGGCATTTGCTGCTTCCCTGCTCCTCCGCCCAGTGGCTGCGAGCGCCGCGGCGGCGCCCGCCGTCGTCGTCGCCCATGCCTAAATCCGCACCCAAACCCGAGTCGCCCAACCCACGAAGGAGCACCATGACCACCACCACACCGCAGCCGTTCTACCTCGATTGCGATACCGGCATCGACGATTCCCTGGCAATCGCGTATCTCCTGGCGAGCCCTGAGGTGGAGCTGGCCGGGATCGGAACCGTCAGCGGCAACGTCAGCGCCGCGGTCGGGGCCGTCAACACTTTGAACCTGCTGCATGCTGCCGGCAGGGCCGGGATCCCGGTTGCCGTGGGTGCCCACGATCCCCTCATGGGCACGTTCGACGGCGGGGCGCCGCACGTTCACGGAGAGAACGGCATCGGCGGGGTCACCTTGGAAGACTCGGGACTGACGTCGGAGTCGGAGACTGCCGCAGAGATGCTCGTGCGGCTCGCCAACGAGCACCCGGGCGAACTGCGCGTCATCGCCGTCGGTCCGCTCACCAATCTGGCCCTCGCACTGCAACTGGACCCGAAGCTCCCGGCACTCGTCCGCGATGTCACGATCATGGGCGGAGCCGCGTTTGTGCCGGGCAATATCAGCCCTGTCGCCGAGGCCAACATCTTCAATGACGCCGAGGCAGCCGCCGTGGTGATGGAGGCCGGTTGGCCGGTCACCATGGTTCCCTTGGACGTCACCATGAACCACCGCTTCGATGAGGCCCACCGTGCGGCCCTTGCGATCGCCGGACATCCGGTGGCCAGCGCACTCTCCGGCATGCTCGTCCAGTACTTCGCCTTTTACAACACGATTTTCGGTGAGCATTGTGCCGCCCTCCACGATCCGCTGGCGGCGGCAATCGCCGTGGGTGCCCTCGAGCTCGACGACGCCCCGTACGTCGCAATTTCCGTGGACACGAGCAAGGGTGCAGACCATGGCAAGACCCACTGTGAGCGGCTCGACGGCGGAGCCGCCGGCGCGCGCCCGGCGCCGGAACGGGCTTCCCGGGTTGTGCTGTCCGTCAAGGGCGACGCCGCGGCGCATCTCCTGGAGCGGATCCTGTCCCTGCCGGTCCCTGCTGGCGGCGAACTGAAGGGCTTTTGATGAACACTTCCGAAGACACTGCTTCTTCACCCGCCGAGCCCAGCCAGGCCGACCTCGAGTTGCTGAACCGCGCCATTTCCCTCGCGCGGGCAGCCCGGGATCGCGGCGACCACCCGTTCGGCGCACTTCTGTTGGCCCCGGACAGAACCGTTGTGGAAGCCATGAACACCGTCAACACGGAACACGATCCCACCGGGCATGCCGAGACCAATTTGGTCCGCCTGAGCGCCAAGAAGCTCGATGCCGCCGCGTTGGCCGGCAGCACCTTGTACACGAGCACCGAACCGTGTGCCATGTGCACGGGCGCCATCTACTGGGCAGGAATCGGACGCGTGGTCTATGCCTTGTCCGAGAAGGACCTTGCCTCGATTGTCACCGAGCAGTCCGGCGTGCCCACTCTTGACCTCCCCTGCCGCGAAGTCCTTGCCCACGGCGGCAGCAACGTCAGCGTGATAGGCCCGGTTCCGCTTCCCGAGGCAACAGAAGTCCACCTTGGCTTCTGGCACTAGACCGGAAACCCAACACCGCAATCCAGCACCACCAGAAGGACAGCTCATGCCTATCCCAACCACGCTCACTGTTGTCGGCAGCCTCAACGTCGATCTCACGTGCCGCGTCCACCGCCTACCCTCCCCTGGTGAAACCATCGGCGGCGGCACCCTCACCCGTCAGCCCGGCGGAAAGGGAGGCAACCAGGCCGCGGCTGCTGCGCGGCTGGCCGGGGCCGCCCGCATGGTGGGCGCCGTCGGCGCGGATCCGGATGGTCGGCTTCTGATGGAGGCCCTGGACCGCGCGGGAGTTGATATTTCGGCGGTGGAGCAGGTTTCCGCGCCTACCGGCACAGCGTTGATCGTGATCGACAGCGAAGGCGAAAACCAGATCGCCGTGGCCCCTGGAGCCAACGCCGTGGTTTCGCCGGAGCGCGCCGATTTCTCCGATGGCGGACCGGTACTGGCACAGCTGGAGATCGCCGTCGACGCCGTGTTGGAAGCCGCGCGCCGCACCACCGGATTCTTCGCCCTCAACGCGGCCCCGGCACAGGCACTCCCGGCCGAGCTTCTGGAACGGTGTGACCTGGTGATCGTCAACGAGTCCGAGTACGGACTCATCCCCGAGCTCCGGAACGCCAAACGCGTGGCCGTCACCTACGGCGCAGGCGGCGCGTCAATGTACACACAAGGGGTCAGGACCGCCCATGCGCCCGCGACCAAGACGAGCGTCGTCAACAGCGTTGGAGCCGGTGACGCCTTCTGCGCGGCCCTAGTGCTGGCACTCGCGTCGGGCCTGGATGAGGAAAGCAGCCTCGCGGCGGCCTGTGCGGTGGGTGCCGCCGCCGTCGCGAGCGAGCTTTCCCAACCGGAGTTCGGGCGGCTGGAACACTACCTGCGGAACTAAGAATCCGAACTTGAGATCCGCCCGATGTGCTGGACACCGCCAGGCAGCAGCGAACCGCGGGCCGCACCTACCATGCCTTCCACAGCGCGGGCCAGATGCGTACCGCGGTCGCTGACGCCGTCCCAGCGCACCAGCGCCTGGGCATTCAGCCCGTCCACCATGCCCAGGATCTGCCAGGCAACAGACGGAGCATCGAACGTGTCGAACTCACCGGCGTCGATCCCCGCTTCGACCACACGCTGCACCACTGCCTGCCAGGCATCCATCTGCTCACGGACGCAGGCTGCGAGCGCCTCGTTCCGGCGTCCGAGGGTCCACGCCTCTACCCAGATGGCCGTGACATCGAGTCGGCTGCCGTCCATCAGCGTTTCGAGGAGCATCCCGAGCTGTTCCAAGGGACTCGGCTGCTTCTCCAGAAGGCCAGCAACTTCCTCAGTCTCCGCCGCCACGATGGTCGAGAAGATGCCCGCCACCAAGGCCTCCGCATTGGGCTGGTAATGAGCGACGAGCCCCGAGGCCACCCCCACCCGTGCTGCCACGTTTCGCAGCGTGATGGCGGAAAGCCCCTGCTCAAGCGCTATTTCCTTGGCGGCCTCGGCTATTTCGGCCGCGCGTTCGGCCGGCGTCTTCCGCGCAGCGCGTTTCTGTATGGTGCTTGACATCACACAACAGTCTAAAGTAGTTTTCTTCTTATTGATCATGCGATCAACAAGATATTTTCAGAAACAGGGAATTTCAGAAACCGGAAATTCCGAACACGCCGAATCGCAAACACCCAGCCGCACCCAAGGCAAGGACGCCCTGGTCCCGCGGCTGCGACCTCACAACACAGAGGAGACTTCCATGGCCTGGAGAATGCCAGCCGAAACCGCACCCCACGAGCGCACCTGGATGGCGTTCCCCCGCACTGGCCTGACCTTGGGCGACGACGCCGCTTCGGCCGAAGAAGCGTACGCGGCCTGGACCGCCGTCGCGCATGCCGTGTCCGAGTTCGAGCCCGTCACCATGGTGGTCGACCCCAGCGAACGGGACCGGGCCAGCCGCATGCTCGGCGCCGGAATCGAACAGCTTGAGGCTCCCCTCGACGAATTCTGGATGCGCGACGTCGGGCCCACCTTCGTCGTCGACGACGAGCGTCCCGGCGTGCTCGGCGCAGTTGACTGGATCTTCAACGGCTGGGGCGCCCCGGCTTGGTCCGAATGGGAGAAGAGCGCCGGCATGGCCCGCTTTGTCGCCGAAGAGTCCGGCGCGGAGCTGGTCACTTCGCTGCTCGTCAACGAAGGCGGCGCCATCCATGTCGATGGTGAAGGCACTGTCCTCGTCACCGAAACCGTCCAGCTGGATCCACGCCGAAACCCTTACGCAGACAAGGCCCGCGTCGAAGCGGAACTATCACGCACGCTGGGCACTACTCACACCGTCTGGGTACCGCGAGGCCTCACGCGTGACTACGAAGACCTCGGCACGCGCGGCCACATCGACATGGTGGCCACCCTTCCCTCTCCCGGCCGGGTCCTGCTGCACTCTCAGACCAACCCAGGTCACCCCGACTTCGAGGTCAGCCGCACCCTCCAGCGGTTCTTCGAAACCCAGCAGAACGCCGCAGGCAAGCCGTTCGAGATCGCCCTGCTTCCCGCGCCTGAGACCCTGCGCGACGAGGAAGGCTTCGTCGATTGGAGCTACGTCAACCACCTCGTCGTCAACGGCGGCGTGATCGCGTGCGGCTACGGCGAAGAGCGGGCCGACGCCTTGGCCGCGGAAATCCTGGCGGAGGCCTACCCGGGCCGCCGCGTCGTCACCGTGGACGCCCGGCCAATCCTCGCCCGGGGCGGAGGAATCCACTGCATCACGCAACAGCAGCCCAAACTCACCAGCCAGGCTGCACGATGAGCCGCTTCGACGTCGTCGAGGCCTCCATTGCGCAGTTGCGGGCAGCACTGGAGGCCGGCGAGGTAACCAGCGAAGAACTCACCCAGGCGTATCTGGACCGCATCGAAGCCTACGACCGCAGCGGCATCACGCTGAACGCGCTTGTTGTGATGAACCCCGAAGCGCTCGCGGATGCCCGGGCCTCCGACGGGCGCCGGGCAAGCGGCACCGCCCTCGGGCCGCTCGACGGCATTCCCTACACCGCCAAGGACAGCTACCTGGCCAAAGGGCTCACGGCCGCCGCGGGCTCCCCCGCGTTCGAAAACCTCATCGCCCAACGCGATGCCTTCACCATCGAACGCCTCCGCGCAGCCGGGGCCGTGCTCATCGGCCTGACCAACATGCCACCCATGGCCAACGGCGGCATGCAACGCGGAGTCTATGGACGCGCCGAGAGCCCCTACAACGTCGATTTCCTCACCGCGGCCTTCGGTTCCGGATCCTCGAACGGCTCGGGAACCGCTACCGCGGCGAGCTTCGGAGCCTTCGGCCTGGGCGAGGAGACCTGGTCCAGCGGCCGCGCACCGGCGTCGAACAATGCCTTGTGCGCGTACACACCGTCGCGCGGAGTCATCTCAGTGCGCGGCAACTGGCCGCTGGTCCCCACCATGGACGTCGTGGTGCCCCACACCCGGTCCATGGCAGACCTCCTGGAACTGCTGGATGTCATTGTTGCCGACGACGCCGAAACCCGCGGCGACTTCTGGCGCGCGCAGCCATGGGTCCAGATCCCGGCCGCGTCCCGGGTCCGTCCTGCTTCCTACCCGGCGCTGGCACCATCCGACGTCGACGGCGCGCGCTCGGCCCTGAAGGGCAAACGCTTCGGGGTGCCGGCCATGTACATCAACGCGGACCCCGACGCCGGCACCAGCGAAACCCCTGGTATCGGCGGACCCACCGGCCAACGAATCCAGACCCGCGATTCCGTGGTCGAACTGTGGGAGGCTGCCCGGCGCGACCTCGAAGCCGCCGGTGCCGACGTGGTGTTGGTCGACTTCCCCGTGGTCTCCAACTACGAAGGCGACCGCCCGGGCGCACCCACCATCGCCACCCGCGGAATGGTGAGCCCGGAGTTCCTCCAGCGGGAAATCATCGATCTCTCGGCCTGGGCCTGGGACGACTTCCTCACAGCCAACGGGGATCCGGCACTCAAAAGCCTGGCCGACGTCGACGGCACCACGATCTTCCCGCACCCCGACGGCGCGCTCCCGGACCGCTATGACGGGTTCGACGACGACCTTGCCGACTACCCGGCGCATATCCGCGCGCACAGGGTTGCTTCCGTCACCGACATCCCGTCCCTCGAAGAAGGCCTGCGCGGACTCGAAGAGACCCGGCGGGTGGACCTCGAGGAATGGATGGACGGTCTCGCCCTGGATGCGGTCATCTTCCCGGCCGCCGCCGACGTCGGACCGGCCGACATGGACGTCAACGAATCCTCAGCCGATCTCGGCTGGCGCAACGGCGTGTGGGTGGCCAATGGCAACCTCGTCCCGCGGCATCTGGGGATTCCGACGGTCACCGTGCCGATGGGAACCATGAGCGATACCGGCATGCCCGTGGGGCTCACGTTCGCCGGCCGCTCGTACGACGACACCGCACTGCTGGCACTGGCTGCGGCCTTCGAAGCAACAGGCGAGCGCCGCACCGCTCCCCCGCGCACGCCGCGCCTCGACTAACGGATCAGGTGGACTCGTCGTCGAAAGGAGCCTTCTGCCCGGCCGCCAAACGCACAACCGGGCGGGCAGGAGGCTGGCCCGGAGTCTGCGCCTGTGTTGGGACGACCGGCTCAGGAAGCGGCTCGTCCTCCAGGAGGGCTTCGCGGATAATGCGGCGGGGATCGTACTGGCGTGGGTCCATTTTGCGCCAATCGATGTCCTCGAATTCCGGGCCGAGCTCCTGGCGGAGCTTTTCCTGCGCGCCGGAGGCCATGCGCCGCAACTCGCGGATAAGCCGCCCCAGCTTCCTCGCATACTCCGGAAGCTTGGTCGGTCCAAGGACCAAAACGGCAATGATCAGGAGAAGGGCTACCTTCTCGACCGAAATATCGATCATGGCTCCATTCTAAATCCACCGCCCGGTCGTTCCGGGCGGCACCGCGCTCAGGAGATCGCGAACAACGCGACGGCAAGTCCAGCAGCCATCAACGCTTCGCGGACTCCCTTCAATCGAGGCACAGCGTGCGATTTGCTCTCAGCCGGCATCGCGAAGGTACCCAACACCCACCCCGTGGCGGCGAATATCATGAGCACCGCGCCCATGATGTCAGCAAGGATGATGCCCAGTTGGTGTCCTGGATGATCCGACACCGTTCCAGCTCCACTCGACGCGGAGAGCAGCACCCAGCCCGAAAGTGCCGCCACTGCCGCTCCATAGATCGCCGACCATCGCCCTGCCTCGGCTGTTCCCGCTGTCCGTGGCCCTTGGTACACGATCCTTACGACGAACAAGAGGAAGGCAAGGCCAACAGCTGCTCCCAGTGGGACTATACCGAGCGGAGCCCATCCGAGCCCTACGGCTGCCATAGTTGCGGCCAATATCCCCGCTGCGGCCGCGTCAATCCGGGCCGCCACGCTCTTGGCCCGGAAGATCGCTGCGAACCCCAAGACAGCCGCTGCCCCGAAAAGCAGCACCAGAGCGGCTACAACAAACCAATTTCGGAACATACCCTGCCAATCCTCCTGCGCGCTTCCGGTTGAAACCCACCCGCAGTCATATCACTTCCGAATGGGAGAACCCTGCATGCTGCGTGTAGTTCAACGCTGGAACAGCAGGGCAATGACTCCGGAGCGGACAATGATGGTGGCCCCGAGCGCGACATACACCATAGGAATAACCCAGTTTCCAGCCCGGCGGCAGAGCGCAGCCACGGTCGGATGCGCTGTCAGCCAGTAGCCGGCGGCGCACCACACCGCCACCATCACCGCGAAAGTCAGACCCGTCACCACTGAAGCAGCCGGTCCCAGGGAGCGGAATAGAGGTATGTATACCGAGATGTTGTCTCCACCGTTGGCTACTGTCACGGCGACAACCAAAGGCAGCGTCAGCGACCGGGGCTTCGGTGGATCGCCGGACGGGCGGGCAACCTTGAGCAAGGCGTAACAGCCCAAAACAAGCGGCACCAGACCGAGGAAACCCACCCACTCCACCGGGACGGGAGTGAGCGCCACTGCCGCTGCAGCCGCCACCACGGTCAGCATTCCGATGCCGATGTATTGGCCTACCCAAATTCTCCAGAGTCTTGGCACCGGCCGCGTCCTGGCTGACAAGAAGAGAACGGACAAGACCAGGACGTCATCAAGGTTTGTCGCCGCAAAGGCTCCAGCCGCTGTCAGTACGGTGCCGCCCAGATCTTCCATCGCAGATGACACTACCGCTTGGAGACGGGCGCGCTTGCCCGGACCACACCGGCTGGCGCCATCGACCCGGCCGTGGCAGCATCGGACGATGACTGCAGATACCCGTCCGTACGTCGAGCCCGGGCAGCCGGAACCTGCCGTTCCGCTACTCGGCGGGGACGTGACGGAGGGGCTCGTCCGGGTGGGCGATACAGTGCGGCGCCCTGCAAGCGACGCTTCGCAGCGGGTCCGCCGTCTCCTGGATTTCCTGCAATCGACCGGATTCCAGGGAGCGCCCCGCTTCCTGGGCATCGACGAAAGCGGCAGGGACACCCTGAGTTTCGTTCCTGGGAACACCGCCGGCCGCCCCTGGCCAAGCTGGGTCGCCGACGAATCGAGCGCCATCAGCGTCGCGCGCTTGGTGCGGGCCTACGATGACGCCGTGCAGCCGCTTGGCATACCCGGCTGGGGACGCGCGGGCGACGATGCCGATCCCCACGGGTGCCCGGCCTCGATTGCGGGACCGGCGACATTCCTCGCCCACATGGACATCACTCCGGAGAATGTCGTCTTCCGCGACGGTTCCGCCGTCGCCCTGATCGACTTCGATTTGGTGCGCCCCGCAACCCCGGCGGAAGAAGTTGCGAACTTGCTCCTCTGGTGGGGCGCCTGGATGCCCGCCACCGACCGCGATCCCGTCATGCGCCAGGTCGACGGCGCCTCCCGGGCCGCCGTGCTGGTGGACGCCTATGGCCTGGGTCCAGTTGATCGCGCCAAAGTAGTTGACGTGGCCCGGAACGCCGCCGAGCGCTCCTGGCATTTGATGCGGCGCAGGGCGATCACCCAGGGCGGCGGCTGGAAGCGGATGTGGGACGAAGGCGTCGGTGACAAGATTCTTCGCCGCCAAGCGTGGCTGGCCGAAAACGCGGCAGTTCTCCACGCCGCAATAACGTGACCGGCCCTTAAGCTTCGTCGAGGTGGCGCAGGAGAAAAGGAAGCGTCGCGCGCATAGTCCGGAGATCGCCGTCGCTGGCTGCTTGCTCCCCAAGGTAGTCTCCGTGGTTTCCCGGCACGATCATCAGGCGGCTCCCCGGGATGGCCCGGACCATCTGCACCCCGTGCTCGGGCTTGATCACATCGCGGTCGGCGAGCACCACGAGAGTCGAAGCCGTGATGGAGCCCAATTGCTCGTCGGTCCATCCCGGAAAGGTCAGCATTCGCTGGCTGTCCAGGACAAAGAGTCTCTCGAGGTGTTGTTGGTCCGGATTGAGCTTGAGGTCGGCCTCCCGGTAAACCTCGGGCATGTCTGCGGAAGTGGCGTTTTGGAGTCCGTCCCAGAATCCTTCCACCATGCCATCGCGTGCGGCCATCGACGACGCGATGATCAACTTGCGTACCACCGCAGGATGTTCCATGGCCAAGGCGAGCGCGGTGTGCCCGCCGGCGCTGAAGCCGAGCACATCCGCCAACGGAACGTCCAGCTGACGAAGGACCGCCGCGACGTCAGCAGCCGAGTCTTCGGCGGTGAGGGGGCGATCGATCGGCGCCCTGCGGCCATGGCCTTCCTCTTCGACGGCGATGACTTGCCTCGTCCCGATCAACAGCGGGATGAGCTCCCGGAAGTTCGACTCGATCGTGGACCCGCCGCCATGGATCAATACCAAGGGCGTGCGGCCCGGCCGAGGTTGGCCATGAACCTCGTAATACATCCGTAGGGAACCGTTGTGCGCGTAGCCGTGTTCAAAGTCCACGTCCCACCCTAAACGCAGGCTGTAGCTACTTGGCAAGAGCGTGGGGAACTCAACGCGCCTCAACATTTCGATTAATGAGAATGAGTATTGATAGCATCAATACTCATTCATCGTTCCTACCCGAGAGTTCCCCATGCACCCTGCCCTCCTGGTTCAAGACTTGAGGGTGTCCCTCCGTGGACGCGCCCTGATTGACGGAGTCAGCTTCGCTATTGACCCGGGTCAAAGACTGGCCCTTCTCGGAGCCTCTGGTTCGGGCAAATCCCTGACCGCGGCCGCCCTCCTGGGACAGCTTCCAGCCGCCATGAGTGCTTCCGCGCGGTTGCAGATCAACGGAGTGGACGTGCCGTTGTCCAACAGGCAAAGCAGTCGCGCCCGGATCACCGCAATCCATCAGGACCCGATGTCCGCACTCAATCCCTTGGTGCGCCTCGGCAAACAGCTTGAGATCCCGCTACGGCATGCCGGCCTTTCGGTCTCCGCGGCACGGCAACAAGCACTTGAGCTGCTCGCGTCGGTCGGAATAGAGGAAGCCGAACGGACCATGGAAAGCTTCAGCGGCGAATTGTCGGGCGGTCAGCTGCAACGGGTCTGCATCGCTCTCGCCCTGGCCTGCCGTAGCACCGTCTTGGTGGCGGACGAACCCACAACCGCACTGGACATGGTCAGCCAGGCCAAGGTCCTCGAGGCTTTGTCCTTGTATTCGGAATCGGCGCGTTCCGCATCCACGCATTCCGGATCCGCCGGCGCGATGTTGTTCATTACGCATGACCTCGCTGTCGCTGCCGCCTTTTGCCACCAGGCCCTTGTCTTAAGTTCCGGCCGGATCGTCGAAGGGGGATCGATGCAGTCACTCGTGGAGGCGCCCAAGCACCGTTACACGAAGGAGCTGGTGGAATCCGCCCATGTCGGCTTTGATTCCCTTCCCCGGGAAGCCACCGCATGAATGCAATATTGAGCGCCGACAACCTGGGACTCAGCTACCCAGGCAGAGGGCTCCTGAAGCAACGGCCAGCCCGGCCCGTATTGCAGGACGTGTCCCTCAGCATTGCCACAGGAGACACCATCGGCCTGGTGGGTGGCTCGGGCGCCGGAAAATCGACGCTCCTGCGGATCTTGCTCGCCTTGGAGAAGCCGAATGCCGGAACCGTCACGTTCAACGACACCCCGGTTGTGCCCGGCCCGGCCTCGTCCTTGAGGTGGTACCGCCGCGCGGTGCAATACATACCGCAGAATCCGGCGGCGAGCCTCGACCCGGGCATGAACGTGGAGCGCCTTCTCCTTGAACCCCTGAGGCAATTGCGCCTCGACGGAGACCACCGCGGGATGATCATGGACGCCTTGCAGCGGGTCGATCTCGATCGGGGCATGCTCAGGCGTCGGCCCGGCGAACTCTCCGGTGGGCAAAACCAACGCGTGGCCATTGCACGGGCACTGGTCCCCGCGCCGAGCATCCTCCTGGCAGATGAGCCGGTCAGCGGGCTCGATCTTCCCCTCAGGAACACGGTCTTGGACCTCATGGAGCAATTGGTCCATCGGGACGGCCTCGGGATCCTGTTTGTCTCGCATGACCTGGCCGCCGTCGCCCGCCTGTGCTCCCAGACCCTGGTCCTCTCCGGGGGACGCGTCGTGGAACAAGGAGCCACCGCGGCCGTGTACGCCAAACCACAGACCCGCGAAGCCAAGGAGCTCGTAACCTCCATCCCCCGGCTGAGCCGGTACAAGGAAACCGACAGGGACAAGCCGTGAAAGATGTGAACGGACACGCGGAGCCCTCGCCCCGGCTCCTGCTGGCCAGCCAGCTCATCTTCAACCTTGGCTTCTATTCAGTAGTCCCCTTCTTGGCGGTTTCGATGCGCGAGGACTTTGGCATGGGTGCAATGGCGGTGGGAATCGTCCTCGGCGCCCGTACTTTCGCCCAGCAAGGATTGTTCCTCGTGGGCGGTACAGCCGCGGATCGTTGGGGAGCCCGGCCTGTCATGATCGCCGGATGCCTGGCCAGGATTTCCGGGTACCTTCTGTTGCTCTGGGCCTCGGACTTCCCCCTTTTCCTTTTGGGAGCCGTCATCACAGGGGTGGGTGGCGCCCTCTTCTCACCCGCTTTGGAGAGCCTTGTGGGTGCGGCCGAAGAACGACGCGCCGCCTTCCAGCCCCACAAAACCACTCTTTTTGCGCTGCTGGTCATTTTCGGAGAAATCGGGGCCGTAGCAGGTCCCCTGCTCGGATCCATCCTGCTTCAGACCGGCTTCGACACAGCCCTGCTCGTCGGGGCGGGCGTCTTTGCCGTGATGGCCGCGGTCTTCAACGCCTTCCTTCCAACGACAAAGGCGAGCGCCGTCAAAACCGCCGCCGGGCACCCGGCGGCCGCACCGCCGTCGGACGCTCGGTCCTGCCTCAAGGAAAAGCGCTTCGTGGCATTCGCGGCTTTCTATAGCGTCAACCTCTTTGCCTATAACCAGCTCTACTTCGGGCTACCCATCGAGCTGGAACGAAGCGATACGGGTCTGGGTGCGCTTTCGGCGATCTTTGCCTACGCATCCGTTTTGACCATCACCCTGCAGTGGCCGATCGCCAGGCTCATGAAACGGAAGGGGCCGGGCGTCGCGCTCGCCGCGGGCTTTGTCGTCCAGGCTCTGGGTTTCGTGGCCATCGCAGCGATGGCCGTATTCCCCCCGCCCGCCGCATTCCCTGCGCTGCCGGCGTTCCTGCTGGTCACCGCGCTCGCCGTCGGGCACATGTGCGTGGCACCCGTTGCCATGGATCTGGTCCTCGATTTTGCCTCAGGACGCCCCACCGGCACCTACTACGGCCTGCTCGCGAGCTGCGGCGGAACGATGGTTCTCCTCGGCAATGTTGTCCTTGCTCCCCTCTACGAACAGGCCACCACACCCTCCCTGACCGCGGCCTCTCCGTGGCTGGTGTCGGCAATCTTCGCAATAACCTCCGCGACACTCATTCACCGTTTCCTTCCGAAACCCGTCCCGGCTCCGCACCCGCAACAACTCCACCCCGTCTAATCCACTCACCCCGTCTAATCCACTCACACCCACGAAAGACAGGCACCCATCCATGGCTATTCCACGTCCAAAAGCACTTGCCGCGATACTCCTCTCCTCCGCAATGGCCGCCGCACTCAGCGCTTGCTTCGCCCAAAGCAACGCATCATCGGCCGGCAGTACTGACTCCCGAATCAAAGTAGCCATGCTGCAGCCGCCCCGTTCAGGGCTCACCCCGCTGAGCGACGACGCCTTCAAACTCTCACGCTGGAAGACCGCCGAGACACTGGTTGTCCTGGATGCCCTCGGCGATGCCCAGCCATCGCTTTCGACAGCCTGGAAGCAACTGGACAGCAAGAACTGGCGCTTCGAACTCCGCGCAGGCGTGAAATTCCATGACGGGACGCCTCTAACGGCCGAGCAAGTGGCGGCATCGTTGACGGCGGCGTCCAACGCAAAGCCCAAGCCGCGGATCCTCGACGGCGTCCAGCTGAGCGTCCGCACGGACGGCGGGAACGCCGTCGTCGTGACCACCCAAACGGACGACCCTCTGGTTCCGCAGCGGCTTTCCAGCCCGCAGCTTTCCATCCTTGCCGCGTCCGCCTACAAGCCCGGCGGGGTCGTGAGCCCCATCAACGCCGGAACGGGCCCCTATGTCCTTGCGTCTGCGGACGGCACCAGCTCGGCAACACTCAACCGCTTCGCTGACTATTGGGGCGAGAAGGCGGCGAGCGGCGGCGTCGACGTCCAATACGTTCCCGACGGTACGGCGCGCGCGGCCGCGCTGAGGACCGGAACTGCCGACGTCGTGGAGGCCATTCCCGTAGGGCAGGTCGCCCAGATCAAGCCGGACCTGATTCATGAAGTCCCCATGCCCCGCACCAATACCCTCTACTTGAACACCAAGGCGGGTCCTTTCGCGGATCCTGCTGTCCGGGCAGCGGCACGCACCTCGGTCGAACGGGCCACCATTGTTGACCGCGTCTACGAGGGACGTGCGGACATCGCCGCAGCCCTTCTGGGCCCGGCTCTCCCCTGGGCGGCCAAGGAACGGCAAAACACCTCATACATCGAAACCCTGAAGAAGCGGGCGGAAGCGGCACCCGCCAATGGCCGCCGCATCAAACTCGGCACGTTCACGGACCGGGCCGAACTGCCCGAGGTCGCCGTGCAGCTTGAACAGCAGCTCGAAGCCGCCGGCTTCATCGTGGAGCAGGAAGTCCGTGAGTACCAGCACATCGAGGCAGACGCCCTGGCCGGCAAATTCGATGCCTTCATCCTGTCTCGGGCCACGGTCCTCGACTCCGGCGACCCCGTCGCCTACATGTTCAGCGACTTCTCCTGCAAAGGCTCCTTCAACATCTCCCAGTTCTGCGATGCAGAGGTGGACGCAGCACTGAGCAAGGCCGCAGCCATTCCGACAGGCCCGGAGCGCCGGGCGGCAATTGCCGCCGCCGAGGCGCTGATCCTCTCGAAAGATGCGGCCGTGCCGCTGCTGCACGAACGCGTCATCCAAGGCGAATCAGCCAGGATCCGCAACGTCGAACGTGATCCCCGCGAGCGCGCCCTGATCACCAGCAAGACAGGAATCGCCGGCTGATGCGGGGCCCGGCGTTCATCAAAACCGCGGTTTCCCGGGCCGTGGCACTCTTCGCCATAGTTGTGCTGATCGGGCTCTTGCCGTGGCTTTCGGGACAAAGCCCGGAGTACACCATCCTGCGGGCCCGGTACGCCGACCGGGAAGCGACTGATGACACGCTGGGCATGATCCGCACGGAGCTCGGACTCGATCGAGGGCCGCTGCACATCTTTCTCGACTGGGCCGGAGGCCTTTTGCGCGGGGACATGGGAAATTCCTGGATTACCAACACGCCTGTTGGCCCCGGCACCGTGGAAACCCTCGGAGTCTCCGTCACCCTGATGGCCTGCGCGGTGGCCGTTGCAACGGTGGTGGCCGCGGCGCTGTGCGTTCCTTCCGTGGTGCGCGGGCTGGCCGGGAACCCGGGCCGGGGTTCCGGCGTCGTGGCTGCGGCCATGACTGCGCTCCCCGAGTTCCTCCTGGCGGCGATGCTCCTTGTCGTCGGCGCGGTGTGGCTGGGCTGGTTCCCCCCGTATGGCTGGCAGGGCCTGGACCACGCGGTGTTGCCGGCCCTCTCCCTCGGCCTGCCTGCCGGCGGGCTCATCGGGCGGCTGCTTTCCGATGCCATCAGCCTGGCGTTCGCCGAAAAATGGGTGGGTACCTGGGCCATGGCCGGAGCCAGCCGCGCCAGGCTCACCGCGGCGGTGCTCCGCCGGGCCCTGCCATCGGTGACGAGCCAGATCGGGCTTGTCCTCATTGGCCTCACCGGCGGGGCGGTTGCCGTTGAGAAGGTCTTCGCGATTCCCGGTTTGGGCCGCGCGGTCCTGGGCGCGGCGAGCGCCCAGGACATTCCCGCGCTGCAGGCAGGAGTACTGGCCCTTCTCATGCTGGCCGTCGCGGCAGGTTCCCTCAGCGCCGCGGCCCGATATCTTTTGTTGGGAGCGGCGCTGCGCTCGGGGACAGTTCCGGTTCCGGACTCGCAGGGAAGATCACGACGGCGGGATGCCGCCGTTCCGCTCGTTGCGGCGGGAGCGTTGCTGCTCATCGTCGTCGCGGGCTTGCTTCGCGATCCATTCACCTCGAGCCATCCGCGGCTTGCCGGCCCGGGCTTCGAACTGCCTTTCGGGTCCGATGCCAGCGGACGGGACCTCCTTGCCCGGGTGGGGCACGGTGCCGTGTCCACGCTCGGAACTGCTTTGCTCGTGGTGCTGGCTTGCCTTGTGATCGGGATCGTCGTCGGGCTCTTCCCGCTCGCGGCCACCGGTCCCCTTGAAGTAGCCAACGCCGCTCCGCCTATCCTGGCCGGCCTGATCGTTGCCGTGATGACCGGGCCCTCGGCTGAAGGTGCGGCGATAGCTGTCACCCTGGTCAGTTGGGCACCCCTGGCCGCCCACACCGCGGCCTTGGCGCAGGAGGCCAGGGCCCAACCCCACGTGAAGATCCTTCCGGTCCTGGGCGTAGGGCGGGTCCGCATCCTCTGGCGCTATATCCTCCCGGCCATCCTTGGCCCGGTGTTCAGGCATTCGATGCTCCGGATACCGGGGATCGCGCTTGCCTTGGCTGCCCTGGGGTTCCTCGGCCTCGGCCCTCATCAGCCGTCGCCCGAGTGGGGCCTCATCCTCGCTGAGGGAATCAACTACGTGGGGCGTGCCCCTTGGACCGTTGCCGCCCCGGCGTCGGCGTTGATTCTCGCCTCGATCCTGGCTGTTTCATTGTCGAGCGTGACGTGGTCGCGGGAACAGGGGGAACGTAGCCCTCAACAACCGACCAGTTTCGCCGCTGACACTGCCAGCGCCGGCCCGGAACCACGCGCCCGGAACCGGGAACCCGCGTCAAAAACAGTAGATCGTTGAGGAGGCCAACCCTCGAAGCGGGATCCCGAGCAATTGACTCATTCGAATATATGTTCGAAAATTGAAGTATGTCATCTCGCCTGTCTTCCGCTTCGCCGGCTTCGCTGCGCGATGACTTGCAGGCGCAGATCCACCTCATGCAGGGCAAGCGCGGAAGCGAACGCTCGCTACCCGTCCTCCCCTCACTCAGCAGGCTCCTCCCGGGCGGACTGCGCCCGGGAGCGGCGTACTCCATACAGGGATCCATGTCGCTGGCCATGGCCTTGTTGGCCGGCCCGTCACGCAATGGCTCATGGTGCGGGGTAGCAGGGCTGCCTGACTTCGGGATCGAGGCGGCAGCAGGTTTCGGCATTGCTCTTGACCGGCTGGTGCTGGTGCCTGACCCCGGGACCAGCTGGACGCAGGTGATCGCCGCCATGGCGGACGTGCTCTCGGTGGTGCTTGCGCGTGCTCCGGAAAGAGTCGCACCCGCCGAGGCTGCCCGCTTGGGAGCCAGGCTCCGGGAGCGGAGTTCCGTCCTCCTTGTCATGGGACCCTGGCCGCAGAGTGAAGCCGTCTTGCAAGTGAATGGATACGAGTGGGCGGGGCTCGGACAGGGCCACGGACATCTCGAAAAACAGGAGCTCGAACTCGACGTCGCCCTGCGGGGCAGTTCCCGCAGGGCCTCCGTGGATCTTGCGGACAGCGGTCCGGTAGATCTGTCCCGCCATCGGATGGGAGCATGATGCTGTTTCAGCTTGAAACCCCGGTGCGCGCGTTGGTGACCTGGTTCCCGGATTGGCCCCTTGTCGCCGCCCGCTTGGCAGATGCCCTGCCGCCTGATGTACCTTCCGCAGTCATAGGCCAAGGTGTCATAGCTGCTTGCTCCTCGGAAGCCCGGGCAGAGGGAGTGGTCCGGGGCTTGCGGCTAAGGGAAGCGCAGACCCGTTGTCCTGAGCTGGTGGTATGTGCCGTTGATCCTGTGCGGGATGCGAGGGAATTCGAGCCTGTGGTCTCGTCACTCGAGGAACGGACTCCTGGCGTGGAAGTGCTTCGCCCCGGCCTATGCGCTATCCGGGCCAAGGGTGCCGCCCGATATTACGGCGGAGAGGAAGCGGCCGCAGGTGCCGCGCTTGAATCGGCGGACAGCCTCGGCGTGATAGCACGGGTGGGGATCGCCGATTCCGTGTTTGCCGCCGAGCAAGCAGCCCGGAGCACCAGCGAACTCTCCGCCGTTCTTGTGCTCCCGCCGGGTTCTTCCCGGGATTTCCTGGCCCCATTTCCGGTGGAAGTACTAGGCCAGCCGAAGCTGGCTTCCTTGCTCAAACGCCTTGGCATCCTCACTTTGGGGAATTTCGCCAATCTTCCCGCCGCAGATGTCCGGGCCCGTTTCGGGGCTGCCGGAATCACTGCGCACGCCCTGGCAAGCGGACAGGATCCCCGCAAGGTGATCCCCCGGACTCCCCCGCGGAAACTGGATCAACGGGCGGAATTCGAACCCGGTCTGGACCGGGTTGACCAACTCGCCTTCCAGCTCCGGGCCACGGCAGACGACTTCGTGGCCGGAGTGCAGACGGAAGGCTTGGTCTGCACGGAGCTGAGGGTTCTGATCACGGACGAAGCAGGGAGCCGCTCCGAGCGCACGTGGGGCCACCCCCGCCACTTCACGGCCAGCGACGTCGTGGACAGGGTGCGTTGGCAGCTTCAGTCACCGCCCCCTGCCCACGCCAACGATAAAACGCACGACGGCGGAATGGCTCGCGCCGGACTGTCGTCACCGGTCACGCGGGTCGAGTTCGTCCCCGTCCGGGTGGACTCCATCGCCCATCATGGGCGGGCGCTCTTTGGAGACGGAGCCGAGGAACAGATTCATCATGGACTCAGCCGGATCCAAAGCATGCTGGGACATGAAGCCGTAGTAGTGCCTGCGATCTCCGGAGGTCGCTTGCTGGCCGAGCGGCGCCGCCTGGTTCCTTGGGGAGATGCCGTGCCCGTTGGAACGGCCGCCCTGGCCTCCAGGCCGTGGCCAGGCAGGATTCCAGACCCTCAGCCCGCCACGGTGTTCGCTTCCCTCATCCCTGTCCTGCTGCTTGATGCGAACAAGGAAAAAGTCCGCACAGACCATCGAGGCGGATTGATTGCCCCGCCAATGTGGTTCTGTCCCGGCGGAGACCCTGCACGACGACGACTCGTAGCTCAGTGGGCCGGCCCCTGGCCGCTGCGGCAGAGATGGTGGGACGCCGACCACCGCCTTGAAGCGGACCGGTTCCAGCTTGTGGACGGAAACGGAGAGGCTTGGCTCCTTCTCCTGGACGAGCAGAACTGGTGGGCAGAGGCCCGCTACGACTGAACACCAGAGTCGAACACCGAACTTTAGTCAGGAAGACAAAGATGGCTTGGAACAATCCGTCAATCCCATGGTCGGAGTTCGAACGCACGCTCTCGGACCGGCGCGTGCCGGAGATCGGCAAGGCCAAAGGAGACGGCGGTGACAGCCCCGCCTGGTCAAGGAAACGCGGGCCTTACCGTCCGGTCCCCCTCGAGCCCGCAAGGGTCGCATCGAGGCCGGGTGCCGGCATCGTGCCTTATGCCGAACTGCACGCGCATTCGCACTATAGTTTCCTGGACGGCGCCTCCTCACCCGAGAAACTGGTTGAGGAGGCAGTCCGGCTGGGCATTCATGCCCTCGCACTGACCGATCACGACGGCTTCTACGGGATCGTGCGAATGGCGGAGGCCGCCGAAGCCTACGAGCTGAAGACAGTGTTCGGCGCTGAGCTTTCGCTCGGGCTCAGCAAACCCCAGCAAGGGGAAGCCGACCCCGAAGGTGACCATTTGCTCGTCCTCGCCCGCAAGGAAGAGGGCTACCACCGCTTGGCTGGGGCGATGACGTCCGCCCATCTTGCTGCCGATGCCGAGAAGGGACACCCCATCTACGACCTCGATGCGCTGGCGCATTCCCTGAGGGACCACTGCCTGGTGCTGACCGGATGCCGCAAAGGCTCAGTCCGGAGGGCCCTACTTAACGACGGCGAGCAAGCCGCTGCCTTTGAAGTGGAGGCCTTGATCGAGAGATTCGGACGGGAAAACGTGGTGGTGGAGCTCTTCGATCACGGGAATCCCCTCGACAGCAGTCACAACGACGCCCTCGTCCGTATTGCCGACCGGGCGGGCATACCTTTCATCGCCAGCAACGCCGTCCATTATGCGTCCCCGGAGGGATACCCGCTGGCAACGGCCATGGCGGCTGTCCGGGCACGCCGCAGCCTGGAAGAACTGGACGGGTGGCTGCCCGCGAGCAGCGGCGCCCATCTGCGGAGCGGTTCCGAGATGGCAGCACGGTTCGCCCGCTACCCCGGCGCGGTCGAACGGACTGTCGGGATCGCCGACGAGCTTGCGTTCCAGTTACGGGCCGCCCGCCCGAAGCTCCCCAAGCTTGATGTTCCTGCAGGGCACAGTCTTATCACCTGGCTCAGGCAACTTGTTGAAGAAGGTGTGAGGGACAAATACCCGGACGCCGACGAACGGGTCCGTAGCCGGATCGAGCAGGAACTCGCAGTGATCGAGGCGAAGAACTTCCCCGGCTATTTCCTGATTGTGCACGACATCGTGCAGTTTGCCCGTTCCCGCGGCATCCTCTGCCAAGGCCGGGGTTCGGCGGCGAACTCGGCCGTCTGCTACGCGCTGGGGATCACCGCCGTCGACAGTATCTTCTACAACCTTCCGTTTGAGCGTTTCCTCTCCAGCCTCCGCGAGGAAGAACCGGACATCGACGTCGATTTCGACTCGGACCGGCGGGAAGAAGTCATCCAGTACGTCTACGGCAAATACGGACGGTTCAACGCGGCCCAGGTAGCGAATGTCATCAGCTACCGCCCAAAGAACGCCGTCAGGGACATAGCCAAGGCACTCGGCTACAGCCAAGGCCAGCAGGACGCGTGGTCCAAGCGGCTCGACCACTGGGGCGATCTCAGCGAAGGCAAGACCAACAACATCCCGGCCCCGGTTCTGGACCTTGCTGATCAGATACTGGGCTTCCCCCGGCACCTGGGCATCCACTCCGGCGGCATGGTCCTCACCGAACGGCCTGTTGGCGAGGTGGTACCCATCGAACGTGCCCGGATGGAAAACCGCACGGTCCTGCAATGGGACAAGGACGATTGCGAATGGATGGGCCTGGTCAAGTTCGACCTTCTCGGCCTGGGCATGCTGGCCGCCCTGCAGTACTCCTTTGATCTCATCGACAAGCATTTCGGGGAGCGTTGGACAATCGAGACCATCCCGCGGGAAGAACAGGCCGTCTACGACATGCTCTGCCGGGCTGACTCGATCGGGGTGTTCCAAGTCGAATCACGGGCCCAGATCAGCACGCTGCCTCGGCTGAAACCGAGGGAATTCTACGATCTGGTGGTCGAAATCGCGCTGATCCGCCCAGGTCCCGTCCAAGGTGGCGCCGTCCACCCGTACATCCGACGCCGCGCAGGCACGGAAAAAATCACGTATCTTCATCCATTGCTGGAGCCCGTGCTTAAGCGGACATTGGGTGTGCCCTTGTTCCAGGAGCAACTGATGCAGATGGCAGTTGCCGTGGGTGGCTGCACTGCCGAGGACGCGGACCTGCTCCGCCGCGCGATGGGCTCCAAACGGGGCCGGGAGAAAATCGAGTCGTTGGAGGCCAAGCTCTACGCGGGGATGGCGGCCAACGGGATCAGCAAGGACGACGCCGACGCCATCTACGCCAAGATCCAGGCCTTTGCGAACTTCGGCTTCGCGGAGTCCCACTCCTTGAGCTTCGCGGTGTTGGTCTACGCAAGCTCGTGGCTGAAACTGCACTATCCTGGCGCGTTCCTCGCATCCCTGCTTCGGGCACAGCCCATGGGCTTCTACTCCCCCCAAACCCTCGTGGCGGATGCCCGCAGGCACGGGGTCCACGTGTTGCGCCCGGATGTACTGCATTCGCTTGCCGAGGCGACCCTTGAAGTGCTCGATGAGGCTACAGGGGCAGAGGCGGGTCAGGTGGGCGGCATGGATTCCTGCCTGGACTTCCGCCAACCGAAGATCGGCCTTTTCCAGCAGGATCAACCACGCGAGGACCACTTGCACCGGCGGGATGGCTCACACGCGGTGCGGCTGGGACTCGACGGCGTCACGTCCATCGGTGCCGAGGTGGCGAAGCGGATCGTCACCGAACGCGAGGAGCATGGCCCCTACCGCGACATGGCGGATCTGTCCCGCCGCGCGAATCTCAGCGCGGACCAGCTGGAGGCACTCGCGTCCGCCGGCGCCCTCGATTCGCTGGGCATGAACCGCCGCGAAGCACTGTGGCAGGCCGGCGATGCCGCGCTTGAGCGGGAAGGACAATTGCCGGGGACCCATGTCGCCGTCCAGCCGCCACTGCTGCCCGAGCTCTCCCCCCTGGAAAATGTTGCCTACGACATGTGGGCCACAGGAATCAGTACCGATGACCACCCGATGCGCCATGCCCGCGGGGACCTGGATTCCAGAGGGGTGCTGCGGGTGGACCGGCTCTCCCAGGTCGAGTCCGGCACGCGTGTTGAAGTGGCCGGCATCGTGACCCACCGCCAACGCCCCCAGACCGCGCAAGGGATCACCTTCGTCAATCTGGAGGACGAGAGCGGCATCCTCAACGTCATCTGCAGCGTTGGTCTCTGGAAGAGGCATCGCCGTGTAGCCCGGGAATCATCAGCACTGATCGTCCGGGGTTTCCTTGAACGATCGCCGGAAGGAGTCACCAATCTCGTGGCGGACAAGCTGGAACCCCTGGTCCTGACAGTGAAGTCCAACTCCCGCGATTTCAGGTAGTCAAAAACCAGCCTCTGGCCGGGTTGGTCACTGCCGGGGCATCCCGGAACTGTTCGGGCTGCGCGACCCAGCCCACGCCGTTCGCGATGACCCTTTGGATCTGCGCTTGGTGGTAGACGGGGTACTCCTGGTCACCGGGGCTGAAGTAAAAGATCCGCCCCTTGCCACGGGAGAACGTCACGCCGGAGCGGAACACCTCGCCGCCTTCGAAGGAGCTGATGAAGATCAGGTCGTCCGGCTCCGGGATGTCGAAGAGTTCGCCGTACATCTCCTGTTTGGGGATCAGGATGGGGCTCTCGACCCCGGCCGCGATCGGGTGCGATGGCTTGACCGTCCACACGAGCTCGCGTTCGCCGTCGTTGCGCCACTTGAGCGAACACGTGGTGCCCAGCAACCGGGTGAAGATCTTCGCGAAATGCCCTGAGTGCAGCACCACGAGTCCCATCCCGCCCAGGACATGCCTCTGGACGCGTTCCACTACCTCGTCGCTCACCTCGTGGTGCGCGATGTGACCCCACCAGAGCAAGACGTCGGTGGCGGCAAGGGTTTCCTCATCCAGCCCGTGTTCGGGATCGGCGAGGGTCGCCGTCGTGATTTCAGCATCCGGATAGAAGCCCCGCAAGCCCGACGCGATGGCACCGTGGATGCCGTCCGGGTACATTTCCGCCATGGTGTCCGGTTTGTTGCGGGCCTCGTGGACGGCTTCGTTCCAGACGACGATCTTCAGTTTTTTGTCAGTCATCAGAGCACCACTTCGCGTTGTTCGAGGGCGGACTTGTAGCAGGCATCAAGGATAAGTGCCCGGCTCAGGGCTAGGGATCCGTCGTGTTGTCCCCAGACCGTCTCCCCGCCGCGGACGGCGGCAATGAAGTCATCGACGACGGCCTTGTGGGCAAGGCCGGG
Organism: Arthrobacter sp. GAS37; assembly: GCF_044908325.1. Lineage (NCBI taxonomy): Bacteria > Bacillati > Actinomycetota > Actinomycetes > Micrococcales > Micrococcaceae > Arthrobacter > Arthrobacter sp. GAS37. The sequence goes on along the minus strand of NZ_JBIYDB010000029.1, from coordinate 3,756 downwards.
GAGGGCTTCGGGCTCGTAGTCGGCATTTTCGCCGTCCTTCTCCGCGAAGATCTTCAAGCTGCCGACGGGCTGCAGCGGGGCCCCGACGGCGCGTAGTTCGGCACCGCCGTCGGTCCCGTAGACCGTGAAGTCGAGCAAGTCGTCCACCTCCCGGTAGCTCGCCCAGCCCGCCTCGAGGATCAGGGTGCCTCCGCCTTCGAGCCGTATGAAGGCAGAAGCGAAGTCCTCTACTTCGAACTTGTGGCTCGCGGGTCCAGCGGTGTAGCGGGCGTTGCCGCCACGGCCTTGCGGACCCAGCTCCGAGTGTGTCTGCGCAGAAACGGACAGGACCTTGGGCTCGCCCAACAGGTGGAGCGAGTAGTCCAGGACGTGGACTCCGATGTCAGCCAGCGGGCCGCCGCCGGCCAGTTCCGGATTGGTGAACCAACTGCCCAGGGTAGGGATGCCTGAGCGGCGCAGCCAGGAACCCTTGGCGTAGTACGGACGTCCGAGTCCGCCGTCGTCGATGATGCTCTTGAGTTTTTGAATGTCGCCACGGCGGCGGTGGTTGAACGCAACGTCCAAGACGCGGCCGGCCTTCCGGGCCGCCTCGACCATGGCGCGTCCTTCGTCGCCGTTGCGTGCCAGTGGCTTTTCGCTCAGCACGTGCAGTCCACGCTCCAGGGCCGCTATGGAGATCGGAGCGTGCAGGAAGGTCGGAACGGCGACACTGATTGCATCCAAGCCTTCCAGCCCGATCATGTCTTCCCAACGGGCGAAAGCATGCGGAATGCCGTATTCCTGCTTCACCTGGGCAAGGAGCTCTTCTTCCATCCCGGCGACAGCGATGATATCCACGCCTTCGATGGCGCTGTAAGCCTTAAGGTGCTGTTGACCAGCCCATCCGATGCCCACAACGCCCACTTTGAGGCGTGCTGACGTTGTTTGCTGCTGAATGCCCACGGTATTCCTGTCTTTTCACGTATCCCGGTTAGGGCCAATAAATACGCTTTCATGGGCCTCCGAACAGCGTCAATCGGTTAAGCGCTTCGACTTTTCGCCTTTCCGGATCCGGGCATGCCACGAGCGGCCACGGCGGGGAATGCGCCTAGACTGAGGGCCGGAAAAGGAGTCGCCATGGCCAAGAAACCAACAATCTACGACGTCGCCGAGCGCGCCGTCGTCTCGATCGCGACAGTATCCCTCTCCTTCACACAGCCGCACCGGGTGCGCGAATCCACCAGGAAACTGGTGATGGCGGCCGCACACGAACTCGGCTACCTGCCAAGTGCCAGCGCGAGGGGCCTGGCCACGGGAAAAACGGGAGCGATCGGCCTTTTCTCCTACGACTACTTCAACCGCGCAGGGGTTGGCGCGGCCCGCGTCCACGGCGATGCGGACGCGCTCCTACCCAGGGATCTGTTCTCCGACGATGCCAACGAGGAGTTTCGACTGTTCCCGCTCTATCACGACGAGGTGCAACGCGGCGTCGAAATGGAATGCCGCAGGAGTGGCTACGTACTCATGGTCGGCGAGGGGAATGGCGGCAGATCCGAGGCCGACATCAACGACATTGCCGGGCGTGTGGACGGATTGGCGGTGTTCCCCAATACTTTTCCGGTTGAGGTGCTGCGGCGGATCGCCGAACGGATTCCGGTCGTGGAGCTGGCCGAGCCGCCGGAGGAGACCGGGTTGAACCGGGTCTCGGTGGAGAACGCCGAAGGCATGCGGGTACTCACGAACCACTTGATCCACCATCACGGACACCGCGCCATCACCTTTGTGGGCCCGTCCGGTTCGCCGGATCGTGAGCAGCGCTTCGACGGGTACGCCCAAGCCATGGCCGAGGCAGGGTTGGACACCCAAACGCTGCCCGCACCGGGGCGGGACGCAGCCGGCAGGTTGAGTTCCGGCGTCAACCTCGCCAAGGACGCGGACGCAACCATCCAGCGACTGGTATCCGGCGCCGCACTTCCTGAAGCCCTTGTCTGTTCCGTCGATGCCGAGGCGCTCCTGTATCTGGATGCCCTGGAACGGGCCGGGGTGGAAGTGCCAGGACGGATTGCCGTCACGGGTTTCGACGGATTGGCGGCCGGCCGCGTCAATCGCCCCACGCTCACCACCGTCAGACAGCCCATGATCGCCCTTGGGCGCGCCGCCGCCGAGATCCTCATCCACCAGATCGCCAATCCCGGATCCGCGTCGGTGGCCAAAGAGCTACCCGTAGAGCTTGTAGTCCGGGAAAGCTGCGGGTGCGGCTGAATCCAAGCCGCTACCGTGGCGAGGATCCCCTTAACGGAATACGCCCCCGCTGCTCGAGCTGCAGCGGGGGCGCGCATTCTTAGGCGTTCGCGATCAGCCCCAGTTCGGCCTTCGAGGCCAGGGAGGGGTGCTTCGGGAAGACCCGGACGGTGTAGCCGAAGGATCCGGAGCGGTTGATCAGGATGGAACCGGTGAACAGGTGGCGCCCGTTGCCGAGGTCTTCTGTTTCTGTCAGCTCGACCAGGGCGACATCCTCCAGTTCGTCTCCGTCCTGGGCCCGGCCATACGCCACTTCAACCGACACGTCCTCGGGCGTGAGTTCGTGGAGGGCGATGTAGGCGTTGACCTGGAGGGTGTCCCCGATCTGTGGCTCTTCGGAGACGCCGATGGAATCGACATGTTCGACGATCAGCTGCGGCCAGGCGTTGCGGACCTTCGTGGTCCAGGCCGCCAGTTCCTTCGCTTCCTTGAACGAGGCCGTTCCCGCCTGCCTGCCGGCGACAGCTGCCGGGCGGTAGAGGGTGTTGACGTAGTCCTGGAGCATGCGGTCGGCCGAGACTGCCGGGCCGAGGTGGGCCAGGGTGTGCTTGATCATGGACACCCAGTGCGTCGGGATGGCTTCCGGGCCGGACTGCGAGGGCCCGGCGGCGCCGGCGTCCGCGGAAACCGTGGAGCCGTAGAAGCGCGGGGCCACCTGGGTCTCCAGGAGCTCGTAAAGGGCGGCGGCTTCGATGTCATCGCGTTCGGTCGGGGACGCGTCGTTGTTGGCGGTCGGGATCGCCCAGCCGTTCTCGCCGTCGTACATCTCATCCCACCAGCCGTCCAGGACCGAGAGGTTCAGGGAACCGTTGATGGCCGCCTTCATCCCCGACGTCCCGCAGGCCTCCAGGGGCCGGAGCGGGTTGTTCAGCCACACGTCGCAGCCCGGGAACAGGGTGCGGGCCATGGCGATGTCGTAGTTGGGCAGGAACACGATCCGGTGCCGGACGGCGGGGTCGTCGGTGAACTTCACCAGGTCCTGGATCATTTTCTTGCCGGCGTCGTCCGCGGGGTGGGACTTGCCGGCGATGACCAGCTGGATGGGGTGCTGGGGGTGCAGCAGCAGCGCCTTGAGCCGGGCCGGATCCCGGAGCATCAGGGTCAGGCGCTTGTAGGTGGGCACGCGCCGGGCGAAACCGATCGTGAGGACGTCCGGGTCCAGCACGGTGTCCGTCCAGCCCAGCTCGGCATCGGCCGCCCCGCGCTTCTTCCACGAAGATCGCAGGCGCTTGCGCACGTCATCGACCAAAGCAGACCGCAACTCGCCCCGCAGGCCCCAAAGCTCGGCATCATCCACGTCGTAGATCTTGTCCCAACCGGTGGCGTCCACATCAGTGCTGCCAAAGTGCTTTGCAGCGAGCCTGCTCATCTTCGGATCGATCCAGGTGGGTACGTGGACGCCGTTGGTGACGGAGGTGATGGGGATTTCGGAGTGGTCGAAGCCTGGCCAGAGCCCGGAGAACATCTCGCGGGAGA
>NZ_JBIYDB010000028.1:0-52662 GCF_044908325.1 Arthrobacter sp. GAS37 | reverse complement strand
TAGGACCTCGCCTCATGTCCAGAAGCAGACCGCGCCCTGGAGTCGGTTCTCGAGCCGATTTTCGTCCGTCGCACTGAAGAATTCCCGACGGTTCTGCGGCCATAAGTTCCTCACGTCGCTGCTTCCGGCCGAGCACAAAGGAGTCAGATGGTCCAATTCATACTTTGATGCTTCCGACCATGGGATCCCGTACGCGGCCATCAGCTGCTTCTTCGCAGCCTCCGTCAGATTCACCGGCGGCCGGACCGTGTCGGTGTACCCGCCCGGTTTGCCCAGGGTCGAGTCCATGTTGGCGTCCGTGACCGTCGGATCAACCGACCCCGGGGTGCATTTCGGGTCCGGGAGCTCCCCGCCATCGGAGGCAACACGGACATGGCAGGTCCCCGGCCCGGGCATCGGCCCTTCAAGCCCCGCCGCGGTCCACCCGTGCCCGTTGGCCACCACAGGACCAGTACCCGGCAAAGGCGCTGAAGCAGAAGCGGTGATGGAGGGTGTACCGGACGCCGCGGCCCGGACCTCGCCGGTGCTCGCGGCTACAGGGCCAGCGCACCCACCGACCGCAAGCAGCACCGCCGCCAGGACGGCGGGTTTCAGCAGCGAGGAACCAGGGATTCTCAGTGTCTTCATTCTCAATCCTTTCAGCAGGGTGTTCAGGGGCTTAGATCGGGTACCCTCAGGGGAATCCGTGGAACGTCGGCATAACGGCGATCACCGGCACGCAGGTGGAAACGCACGCTGCCGTCATGGACCAGACAAGAGCCCGGGACCAGGCCCTGCGCAACAACACGAACCCGGCAACAACCACGAGCGCGCCGGCCACCCAATTAGCGCCAAGCAACGCCGTCACAGCGTCGTGGGCGCCACCGAAGACAGCGGTGAATGGATTCCTGCCTGTCACACTCGTTGCCAGGACCCCGGCAACCCACGCCCCGGGGCTCACCCACCCCGTAATCACCAGAACCCGTGCCAAAGCCCTCATGACCGGCGCCCGTCCCCTGGCCTTCTTCAAAGTGTTTGGGTTGGCTGCTCTTGGCGAACCCTGCCCCTGGCGGGGCTGGGCACGAGCGGAGGGTTGAGTCGCCTTGATGAACCCCGGTGCGATAGAGGTGGCGATGGGTTGGAAGGAGACTATGGGGGCGTCGGCGGAAGTGTCGTCGCGGCCGCCGATCAGCATCGTCTGTTGGCTAGGCTTCGAATAGAAGCTCATGGTCGGGGGAAGCTCGAGCTCGTCAGAGCCTTCCATTCGGTCTGGATCCTTCTGATCGTTGGTCATGTAGTTTCTCCTGAAAGATTTGTTCGACTAGTGGTGGAGCCAGGGCTCCGTGGAGTGGTGGCCGCGCCCGCCACTTGGGGGTATGACGGGCGCGGCCTGTGAAGCCCTGGCCAGGGGGGACGGCCAGGGCTGCTTGTGAGAAACCCCCGGTGTTCAGACAATCGCCAACCGGGCATGGCCGATATCGCCGCTGCCGGTTTCCTCATCCATGCCGGGAGCGCCTTGATCGTGGTGTACCAGGGCCGCGAGATCATCAGCGGACATGTCCACGGCCCGTTCCCAGCTGATCCCATGCAAACGCGCCCACAGGAAGCCCGGCTTCGTGAAAGCGATCCGCGCCAAAGGCTCCCGGCAGCCCTCGGGCAGGAAGCGCAGGGCACGGGCCGTGGCTTTGACACTGACCCGCTCCTTTTCCGCCCGGACACGGAGCACCTCGACCGCTCTCGCAGCCAGGTCCTCCGGACAGCCAAGACGGGCCAGCAGCACCAGCAACTCATCCCACACGTCCGCAGGGCCGTCCGGGTCCGGATCATCAGGAACCACGCCCCAGTCGTCTTCGCCGCTGCTGTTCTCTTGCCAGTGGAGGACCTTGACCCTGTCGATGTCCTCCACCAGATCACGCTGCGCTTTATCCAGGTCCCGCTCAAGACGGCCCAGCTCACTCCGGACAGCGGTCACCAACCAGGCCCGCGGATTATGCGCCTTGTCAAACCCCGGGCGCTTCGCGATCTTCCATGCCAGATGAAAAGCCTCACCAGACTCCAGCGCCGGGAACCGTGCCGCCAACGGACGCACCAACGCCGGTAAAACCGACCCCAGCAACTGCCTGCCCTCAGGAGAATCCCAACCCGCTTCACGGACCCTGCTGACAAGACCGGCGAACAACACGTCCGGGCCGCTCAAAGGCGACCCGACGGCGGGCCGGCTCATCCGCGTACCCCGGACCCAGGGTCGGCAACAGAGAGCTTCCGGAGCAACGCCTGTGCATCACGGCTCAACCGCTGCACACGGACCTCGTCCTTCACCCCCAACGAAGCACCGGAGCCCATATCGCCGACGAACTCCTCCACAAACCTGACAGCATCCGACAACGCGGCCCCGGCCTGAATCAAAAAATCCCCCGGAACGGCCGGATCAGCAGCGGAAACCTCAGCAACAACCCCCGCCACCACGGACCTCGCATACTCCCGACGAGACCCGGCCCGGACCTTCCGCGCAGACCGCAACGGAACCTGCGAAGGACGCTCACCGGCAGCGGCGTAGTAGTTGTTGATCGTCGTATGGGTAACACCGAGAACGCTTGCAACAGCCCGCCGTGGCAGGCGAGCATCCACCAAAGCGCACGCGAAACCCCGCACAGCCGCATCATCCAGGCCCGGGGTGAGATCTTCCACCCGCAACCCCTCAGCCTCAACAAACACAGCCCACGACGGCGTACCATCCTTTCCCCACCGCACGGTGCTGTACAGCTCGGCAAACAACCCAGCCACCACACCAGAAGACCCGGGATCCGTGCCCATGTCCCCGAGCCGGTTCTTCAGCTCCCGGAGATGATGGTCAACCGTTGACAGCGAAGGCAACCGCGTGCCGTGATCGCTCGTCTTCATAACCTTGGCGCTTCTGGGTTGTGTGGAAGTCATCAATTGCCCTTCCTCCGGGTTCGCTTTTCCCGAGTTGTGAGTATCCAAATAAAACATGGTTTAATCAAGTTCTTATGTGACTAAGTCATGACTGTAGCATGTTATTCAGGATGTATGCAGTCCGAATCGCTTTAAACACGGAGAGTAGGCAAAATGGCTATCATGCCCAAAATGGTCCGCCCTGATAGTGAGTTCGACAGCGAGTGGTCAGATGCCCTGGAGATGGCAATTCAATGCTTTGGCAGCGGGCCGAAAGACATGGTGGTGTCCTATCTGCGTCAGAATCCGGCGTCGTTCAGGAGTGAGATCGCCGAAGGCACTGGCCTGAAAGCCGGAACACTTCAGAACCAGATCGATGACCTTCTGGAGTGGGGGGTCATCGATTCCGATATTCCAACCGATAAACGGGGTCGAGGACGAGCCAGCCGCTATTCCGTGAACCGCGAACGAGTTCTCGTGATGCTTGAAACAATGAAGGAATATCTACTTGGCAGAGATAGCGAGTCTTAGAGCGGGGACAGCCTACAAAGCAGGTATCTTCCACCGTTGCGCGCCGGGTTCAAAGTGCCGGCGGTTACGTTGAACCTGCGCCAGCGGTCCCAAAGGGTCCTAAAGCGCACAGTAACGCCCTTCTTGGGAGCTGTGTTCATCCGAACTCTGGAGAGATAAGTCTCAAGGGTTAATAGATCGTCCGGATGTACCAGCTCATCGAGGCCGCTGTCGTCATCTCTGGGCAGCCCGAAGTCGGCCCAGCTTGGGGATTTCATGAACGCTCGTTGTTGATCGGCATCGCAGCAGAAGAGGACACGATCGGTAGACAACTCGAAAGAGACGCGGGCGACATCCTCGGGAAGGATCGTCTCAATTGCCGGTTCTGAGACGAAAGGCTGACCCGCAAACTCGTAGGTGATTCCTTTGTAGGAGAGCTTCTCGTCTTGGTTCCCACCCTCGGAAAACAAGCGCGAGGACATCTGAAGTTTCTTTTGTCCTGGGTCGTTCGTTCCGTAGCGCGTGACTATGTCGTAAACAACCAGGTTCCGTTCGAAGTTGCTTTCCCTGATCCAGTCAGCCGCCATCTTGGTCAGCTTGCCGCGGTAACTGGAAACCACCAACTCGTTGGCCCACTGCCCAGGATCACTCTGGCGCCTTCGCTTCAGAGCAGGATCGATCTCATAGATGACATCCATCCAGTCGTCCCAATGAATTCGGGTTGGTACGGGGTTTTCCCTGCTCTCGATCTCCCACTCCCAAGCCCCAACGACCTGAGGTTCCGGGATGGCAGTGCCTCTATGGGTATATATCCCTCGGAAGGCAACGATCTGACCGCTGGAAGGAGAGCGAATTGCCTTCGTGATAACGTCCCAGTCTTGTCCGTCCAACCGAACAGCGCCCGAAAAGTCTGCGGGACCGGCCCTAAGCGCTGCCTTGAAGGGCTCGAATAGCAAGAGTCGCGCAGGGCGGGACAACTGCCGACGGCCGAACTTCGCTCCCCCGTGATGGACATTGCCTACGGCCAACAAGCTGAGTTCGTTGTTGGGTATCACATCAACAAGAATCCAGCGCCCTTCCATCGAGCTCACTCCGGGCCTCCGCGAAACTATTCAAAAAGCATCGCCGAACAGGCTGATGCACTGCCTCCTACTGAATAAGTACCCGGCAGCCAGGAATAGTGACGCGCCATCCCTAAAAATGTTTTGGAATCTGACCGAAACCAGTTAGTAACCAAGTACAGCGCCGCCCGTGACCGGTACCGTGACGCCGGTCATGTACGTAGACTGCGACACCCAATAGATCACGGAAGCGATCTCCTCAGGCCGTGCCAAGCGGCCAAGCGGCACATCATTGAGCATCGTTTGCCTTTGGTCTTCAGTGAGCGCCGAGGTCATATCCGTTGCTGTTCCACCGGGCGCCACAACGTTGCATCGGATCCCTTTTGAGGCGTACTCCTTCGCGACCGTTCTGGCGAACCCTTCCAGTGCTCCCTTGGCCGCCGTGTAGTTGGCCTGCCCAGGCACGCCGTACCGGGCCGAGGCGGAAGATACCAATACGATGGATCCGTCCTTGGAACGAAGCAGAGGTCGTAGGGCTTCCTTGACTGCGATCATGGGTCCAATTGCATTGGTCTCCAGCACCCTCCGAATCTTCTCTTCGTCCATGCGCAGCAGAAGGTCATCATCCGTTATCCCGGCGTTTACGATTAGGGTCTCCACGGGCCCATGATGATCGGCTACATCCTTAAGCGCCTGGACAACCTGCGCCCGGTTCGTGATGTCGGCCTCTACACCGAAGACTCCTGCCGGAACCCCAGTCCCCCGATGGGAACCGGCAACGCGGTGACCATGGTCCAGGAACATTTGGGCTACGGCAGCACCGATACCTCGAGAGGCGCCAAGAACAAGAACAGATCGCGAATGTGAAGAGTTTTCCATTTGCCAAAACTACCTGATATCGTCGGCAACACATTTATTTGGCAAATGAAGCTCGGTCAAGCGGACGCCAGACCGGCTGGTTAGATCACCAACCACCTAGGTAGTCCTATGTCCGCTATGAATCACCGCCCCATTGCCATATTGGTCCAGCCTGAAACTATTCGGTTACTCAGAACTCTCAGCTCCGAAGGACGGCCTCTAAGCGCGAGTGAGCTCTCGACGAGAACTGGCGTGTCAACTCATTGCGTGCGGGCACTTATTCCGAAGCTCGAGGCCCGAAATCTCCTTGCGGTCTCCAACGGGTTACTGATCGTCAATCGAACACAAATCGCCAGAATCCTCGATCACAGTATCCAAGAGCTCCTGGCGGAGAGCGCCGAATGAAGAACTGGGCTCCAAGGACCCACATCACCACCATCAACCCCAGTACGCACATGGTTACTGGTCTTGGCTCGAATTGGACCGTGCTTCAGGATGGTGAAGCTTTCACTCTCGTCGACTGCGGATACCCGGGAGACTTACCAAATGTCATTGGCGCACTAGAGTACCTCAATCTGCGCCCAGAGGCCGCCGCGGCAATCCTCGTGACCCACGGACACTCAGACCACATTGGTACCGCCCGAGTCCTTTCAGACCTCTATGGCATGCCGATCATGGCAGCGGAACAGGAGATTCCCAACCTCGACGGAACCTTCAGATCGCAACTCACGCTTAACCGGGCGCTCCTGCAATGTTGGAACCCCCTGTTCGCAAGATGGTTGTTTCATGCTGTCAAGCGAGCTGACGGGCTGAAAGACGTCACAGTACTGTCGGCACAGCCGATAAGTACAGGTGAAGCCCTCGATCTGCCTGGACAACCGATCCCGATTCCCACCCCGGGACATACACCAGGGCACAACTCGTACTTTCTTCAAGAATCTGGAGCACTTCTGAGCGGTGACGCTTTGGTCAGCGGGCATCCTATTGTGCACCGTAAAGGCCCACAGATGCTCCCTTCGTTTTTCCACCAGAGCCCGCGCGAAGCAATTGAAAGCCTCTCAGAGCTTGTTTCGTATGAATTTGGGACCCTGCTACCAGGTCACGGACCCGCTGCAGCCATAACTCAAGAGCGCGTTCGAGCCGTTCGGAATGAGTGGCGGCGAAGATGACCATCAATCATGATTAACTTGATATATTCTCTGGTTATGTCAGTAACTGATGGTTTGAAGCCAGCCCTAAGGATTTCGGGCAGCGGAAGGCCTCCGATCAAGGGAAGGTGCTCACTTGTCAGACACGCCCAAACTCGCTGCACTTAATGGTACTGGTAACGGTAGGCTTGGCTTTATGAGTGCATCCATTCACAGGCGCCACCGTGGTACGGGCCTCGACAACGTGACCCTCAAGGTCGACGTCGCCCCCGATGCAAAAGACCTGGTCAACCGCGTCAAGGACCACATGGGACTCTCACAGGCCCAGGCCGCGGAACTCATACTCCTTCGTGTCCCCGTGGACAAACGTGGGCTACCTCTGTGGGACGACATTGACGACCACCAGAGAGGGGCTTTGCCTATCGCAAAGGCCAGTTAAACGAAGACGGCCCGTCTAAGACGGGCCGTCGGAAGATTAGCGTTCAGACCAGTGACCGCCAAGAAACGGATCTGAACATTGTGTTTCTCTTTGTCGCTACCTCAGTGAGGCGGCTCCCTTTGTCGTACCCCTGAAAGGAGAGTACGGGCTTAATGCTACAGGCATTGCTGTCTTCGTCAACATCAACTGTGCCCGGTGTCGGTGTTCGTGTCCCTTCGGTGACGCCGCCGGCCGATGCGTGGGCTGCTTTGGCGCCTTTGTTGGCGGGTCAGGCCCGTGTGCGGTTGTCCCGCGATGGCGGTAAATCGTATCCGCAGAGGCATGAGCGGGATCTGACTGGGGCTCTTCCGTCTTTCCCTGCTGCGGTTCGGATTTTCGGGAAGGACGGCACGTGTGGGGCGATCTTTCTGGATTTTGACTCTTCCGTGGCCGGTGTTGATTGGGTTGAGGCCGATGTGAGGGCGGTGCAATCCTGGTTGCATCGTTGTGGTGCCCGGTGGATTGAGGATTTCTCCCCTAATGGGGGCCGGCACGTGTACGTCCCGCTTCGGGAGCGTGTGACGTTTTCGGAGGCGCGTGATCTTGTCGAGGCCCTGGGTACCCGGTACCGGAGCCTGGACAAGACCCCGCATCAGAACCTTCTGCATGGCTGCATGCGTACACCGGGGTCCCCTCACAAGCGCGGCGGCCACCAGGAACTGGCGATGAGCTTGAACGTGGCCTATGACGTCGCCCGCCGGCCCAACACCCCGGATATCTGGAAGGCCATGACCAACGATCTGGCCCAGGAGATATCGGCGGCCAGGGCCTTGCGCCTGGAACAACCTTTCGACACTGACGCCTCCGCCACCCTGGACCAGCGACAGTCCACCCAGGTCTTTCACACTCCGGGCCGGATGCCGCGCCCTATGCAGCAGCTGGCAGTCACCGGGCTCTATGACGTCAACAGGTACGCCACTGATTCAGAGGCCCGGCAAGCTGTGCTGGTCGCCGCGGCCGCGGCGGGCATGAGCGTCACTGATGTCCAGCGCCGCCGCCTGCAGGGCACCTGGCCGGGCTTGGCGTCCTTCTACGCCCGCTACGCCCCCCGCCACCGGTCCAAGGCACTCGAGCGCGACTGGGCAGAGGCCCTCCGTCACCTCCAAAAAAGCGCCGGCAAAAATCCCGAGAAGATCAATGCCCGTAAATCCCCCACTAGCCAGCCTTCTACACAGCCGGGCCCTCCTCAAGGGATTCTTGTTTCGACGCCTCCCGATGCTGAGCACCGGTTTATCCGGACCTGGCGCAATGCGCTGAGCTTGAAGGAGTCGCGGTATCAGGAGTCCAGGAATGGGTTGGCTCGGCGGATGGTGCTGCGGGCGTTGGGTGAGGCTGCACACATGACTGCGTCCCGGTTTGTTGAGTTCGGTGTCCGGTCGATGGCGGTGGCGACCGGGTTGGATCATACGACCGTTGCCGGGCACTTGCGTGAGTTGCGGGCAGAGAAGGATCCATTGGTGACTCTGGTGGAGAGCGGGCGGGGAACTCACGGGGATCAGTACATGCTCACCATTCCGGAGGACGTGATGCCGGTGGCCGAGGATCTGTCCTGGCGCAAGGGCAAAATCCGTGCGTTGCGCCCGGTCTTCCGGGAACTCGGCCTGCCCGCGGCGTTCGTGTACGAGGCCCTGGAACAATCCTCCACGCCTTTGCCGGCGGCCGACATTATCAGGGCGACGGGGCTGTCACGGACAGCTGTCAGTGAAGCATTGGAAGTTCTCGCGGCCTGGAAGTTGATCACCAAAGACAAGAAGCGGGCCTTCAGTGTGGTGTCCGCGACGTCGCTGAAAGATTTGGCCGAGTACTTCGGCGTCCTGGAAGCCGTCACCGCACAGAAGACCAAGTACAGGAACGACCGGATCATCTGGCGCGAATGGCTGACCAAACGCTTCCACACCGTTGCGGAGCTGCTCTCCCCCGAGGAGGACTACCCCTGGGAACAATTCGAGGGCCCACCCGATGACTGGACCCTGGCCCACATGGCCTTCATCGGCACCAGATAACACCAATAACGAACCCGTAGAAAGGAACCTCTCGAGGATGCCAACCCCTGTATTGCGTCCGCCGTTGGTTTACTACGGCGGCAAGCAACGTCTCGCCCCGCTGATCGCCGGGCTTCTGCCCTCACACAGCCACTACGTCGAGCCTTTCTGCGGGTCCTTGTCGGTGTTGCTGGCTAAACCACGGTCTGTGAGTCGGCGTGAGACCGTGAATGATCTGGACGGGAATCTCATGGCTTTCTGGACGGCGTTGCGGGACTCCCCCGAGGAATTGCAGCGTCTTTGCGAGTTCACCCCGCACGGCAGGGCCCAACGCGACGCTGACCAGGTCATCACCGAGGAGCTACCGGTGCTCGAACGCGCCCGCCGGGTCTGGTCCTGCCTGGTACAGGGACGCTCCGGAACCTTGCGTAGGACCGGGTGGCGATACGACGCGGATCCCGGTACCCGTTTCTCCATGACCGCCAGGATGGACGGCTACCGGGCACGGATGCCCGAGGTAGCCCGTCGGCTCCGGCACGTCAGCCTCGAATCCGACGACGCCCTGGCCATCATCGACCGGTACGACGGGCGCGGAGCCTTGTTCTACGTCGACCCGCCCTACCTCGGGGCGACCAGGACCTGGAATTACGGAACCGAAATGGTCTCCACCCACCAACACCAGGCACTGGCAGAACACCTGCGCGCAGCCGCCGGCACCGTCATCCTCTCCGGATACGCCTCAGGGCTCTACGAGGAGCTTTACGAGGGCTGGTACCGGTACGAGGCATCGGCGTTCACGACCCAAGGCGGATCGGACAAAACAACCACGGAAGTAATCTGGTCCAATCACCGCCTCGATACGGCAAGCACGAAGTTTCGTCACAGAGCCCCGGAAAGTAACGAAACACCCCGCCAACGCACCGGCTGCTACCGGACCATGGTGCATGCCCCTACAGGCAGGCCCAGGATGTACTGCTCCCCCGCGTGCAAAACCGCAGCACACCGCCAGCGGAAGACCAACCAATAAAGACGTCTCAGCCACGCGTTGGACCCTTGTGTTTGCGCAGCCTGTAAGAATGGGGGCGTGTCTTACTCATCCATTACCCCGGGCAGGCCTGGTACTAGCCTCACCGCGGAGGCTGCCGCTGTCTTGGTGGGCAAACGCATGAACCTGGCGATTATCCGATACTTGCGCGCGAACGGTCCCTCTTCTGCCGTGGCGATCACGGAGGCGACCGGGAAGACCCATCCCACCATTTGGCGGTATTTGAAGGAGCTTGAAGCGGCGAGCATCGTCACGGTCAATATCCCGGAAGGAGAGCGATATGGTCGCTCTCCGGTCATTACCTACGCGCCCGAAGGTATGAAGGCATTGTTAGCGGACCTGCAGAACGAGTTCGCAGAAGACTAGGCGCTGACCGCTGCCCGTTTTGCGCCCGGGAGCCTGGGGCGTGAGAACAGGACTGTGCGTTTAGTCTTTGGGGTGAGCCGGCGCCTGACTCACGGGTTTCCTTCGCATGCGCTCCTGGACCGCCTCCGCGGTTGCTGCTCTCAGGATGTCCAGCTCGTCCGGGCTGACTTGTTCGAGTGCGTGCGCGGACACTTCTTCAACGCCCAGGTCGTTCATCACCCGGTGGAACCGCAAACGGGCTTCTACTACGCGGTCGACGTCTGTCGAGTCGGTTGTCAGGTATCGGGGATCGACATCAAATGCCCCGGAGATGGCAAAGAGAACCTCCCGCCTCGCCTGGGTGTCTGAATCAGACAGTAGTTCGTTCCAGATTTTGCGTGGGAAGTGGAAGCCTTGCTTGCCCAGGTGCTCCGCCACATCCTGGTAGATCGTGTCGGTGGTTTTGCCCACCGAGCTCGCAAGAAGCTCGAGTTTCTCTCTCAAGCGGACGCTGTGCTCCGAAGTGGCCATTCCGGCCCGCGCGCGTGCCTTCGCGAGATCGATGAGGTCCAGTTCGTTAAACTTCAGAGCGGATCCAAGCCTGGCCAGCTCGACAACGGTCACGGGACGATCGCCATTGGCGATGCGGCGAATCGTGTCTCGCTGAAGCCCGGTCATCTCTTCAAGCTTCGGCGCGCTAAGGCGTTGCGCAGCCTGCGCTAACCGTATCTCCACGGCAAGGGCATCGTGAAGCGCTTTGCTCTCATCCTCGTCCATCCTTAGGATCCTACCCACGCGCAGCAAATATACCAACATCGCCGCACATCTGCATAAGGAGGGTCTGCGGTGACGCTTCAACCGAGACGAGCGCCCAAGTAGGGGTAGTCGGTAGTGCCCAGCCGTTCGCCCGCTTCGCGGTTGGAGCTGATGCCACGTATTCGGGTGTTTGGCGCGTGTATCGCGACACGATCCGGGTTCTGCGCCCACTATTTTATTGCCTGGTAAGTAGTTCCTGGACTTCTTACCGGATTGTGCCCGGGCGGTGTTTCAGCGCGTGGAACCCGGCCGGGCGATTTACCGCCGGGTGCATGTATCCCGGCGAGGAGAGTGCGGTCAGACACCCCAGCCCTGGCCGCACTCTTTCCCGGATGACCCGGGGACACTGGACTCGTGGTCCTCGAGGCGCACGTGGCCCGGTCCGCGTCCACCCCGGACGCTTACACCAAATGCAAACCGACAACGTAAGGAAGCGACCATGGCCATTCACAGCTTCATCACACCAGCGGAGGCTGCAGACAGGCTCGCAATTCGTGAACTCTTCGACGCTTACGCCCATAGCGCCGATATGCGCGATGCTGAAGGACAGAAAGCATTGTTCACCGAATACTGCCGCGCTTGGTGAGGTTGATTGTGTTGGTCAAGGAAGAGCTTTCGCGGGTGGAGATCAGGAGTTCTTCGGCCAGGAAGGCTGAAATCTCGGCTCTTTTGCGTTTCGCTGGTGGTCTGCACATATCTCCAGGCGGGCTCATGGTCCAGGCCGAGGTTGATCTTGCTTCCGCAGCCAGGCGTGTGCGGGATGCGATCGCTGATCTTTACGGTCACCGGAGCGAGGTCTTCAGGGTTTCTGCTGGTCAAGGCCATTCCGGCGGGCGCTACGTTGTCCGGATTGTGCGCGGCAGCGAAGTCCTGGCCCGTTTGACCGGTCTGGTGGATAGCCGTGGAATTCCGGTCCTGGGGCTTCCGCCGGCGGTCGTGAACGGTTCATCGTCCGATGCTGAGGCTGTGTGGCGGGGGGCTTTCCTGGCACAGGGTTCGCTCACTGCGCCGGGTCGGTCTTCTTTGCTTGGGGTCACGTGTCCGGGGTTGGAGGCTGCGCTTGCTTTGGTGGGTGCTGCCCGGCGGTTGGGTGTTGAGGCCAGGATCCGCGAAATGCGTGGTGTGAATCGCGTGGTGATCCGCGACGAGGACTCGATTGTTGCTTTGCTGGCCCGTATGGGTGCTGGTACGGGCCTCGCGAAGTGGCAGGAACAGCGCAGGGTCAACAACGTCAAAGCCGGCAGGGCCAACCCCATCGAGAATTTCGACACCGCCAACCAGCGACGATCCGTCCAGGCAGCTCAGCTTGTCAGGGCCCGCGTCGAACGGGCCCTGGAAATTCTGGGAGAGGACGTTCCGGAGCCCCTCAAGCACGCCGGTGAACTCCGGCTCGCCCATCAACAGGCCAGCCTGTACGAACTGGGCACGCTGGCTGATCCCCCCATAAGCAAAGACACCATCGCGGGGCGCATCCGCCGGCTTCTGGCCACCGCCGATAAACACGTGTTGGAATCGAAGGATGGACCAAACCGTGTTCTTCCACCGCCTTTGCCGCCAGCCGAACCAGGGTACTGAGCTACTGGGCGTCTGTTTTGTTGCGGGGGGCGTAGTGGCGGAGTTCGGCGAGAAGCCCGGCACAGGCCGGGCACCGGCCCAGGTGGGTGGTGGTGTGTTGTCTGGATGAGGTTTTCAGGGTCCGGAGCAGGTAGGCGGCCAGGTTTGGGCGGACCGTCCTGCATTCGGGGCTCGGGCCGCGGGTGTCCGTGATGTGTTGTTGAAGGTATTCCCGGGTCAGGCCGGCCCTGGCACGGATGTGGAGGAGTGAGACGGCGTTCGCGCTGATGCCCATTAGTTGCGCGACGGCGGCGGGTTTGAGGTCCTCGACGTCCCGGTACCACAGGACCTGCTGCCACTGAAGGCGCAGTTCCGCGAAGGCCAGGGCAACGGCCTCCATGTCGAAGTTTCTTATGGCGGGGTCCTCGTACGGGGCCGCCTCATCGGGGAGGGCGCCGTCGAGGGTGAGGGCAGCCAGTCCACGGTCCGTGTTCGAGGCATACGCGGTGCGCCGGAGCACGGTCAGCAGGTAGGACCGGAAATTCCGTTCGGGGCCCCCTCCGCGGTTCAGGTTCTCCAGCACCGAGGCGAAAGCTTCCGAGACGACGTCCTGGCGTTCCCGGGACCGGTGGACCTCCAGGGAAGCCACCGTGGATGCCTGCCCGCGATGCTTCTTATACAAGGCGGCGAACGCTGCGGAATCCCCGGTCCGGGCCTTCCGGAGCAAACCGTCAGGATCCTCCGGGACGATATACCGGGATTGTGCGGCCGTGGGCACTGGGGAGTGCGCGCTGATGCTGGCAACAGCCCCTCGTTGGGCTGTCCCCGAAACTGAGACCATGACCTCATATTACGTCGCCCAAAGTTGGACAGCCATGCATTCCGCGCCTCTGGCAGCGGGAATTGTCCGGCATGGCAGACTTCGCTCATGAGTATCGAGCACTGGTGGTCGAAGCTGAAGCCCTCGACCCGGGCATGGTTGATCGAGAACAACGGCGACGAGGTGCCCGCGGACGTGGTCGCCGAGATCACCTCAGCCGGCGGGCCAGGCATTACCGATGCGTGGTGGATCCCTCCAACAGGGCCTTCAGGGCCCTGTTTCCCGGATGAAGCGGTCGACTGGATCGAGGCGGTCGGTAACGGCGAGGCGCCCACCCGGACCTGAGTCTGAGGCATTGCTCCAGCGTTGCGGGGCATGTCATTGTTCCCGGTTCATCAGATGCACGAGCAGCGCCAGTTCCGGTTTCCCCGGATAGCGGGCAACGATCCGCCTCAGCTGTACCCGTGCCTGCTCGTATTCGGGTTCGGTGCTGTTCAGGACCTCGTCGATGATCGATTGTGCCTGCCCGCGCAGGATCGCGGCACTGTCCGCGGCATCAGCCGCCGTGGAAGTGTCAGGCTCTCCTGCCGGCTCAAAAGCTCCGAGCCCTTCGGACACTGCCTGCTCCAACGATCCCAAGTTACCGGTCAACCCAGTCCGTACCGGCCCCCGGTTCCAGTCTAGGCACCGGACACCGGAAAAGACGATGCGCTCTCACTTACTCAGGCCCTTCCACGAACATTCCGCACTTTCGCCGTCACGATCCGCCTATGTATGCGTACCCATAAGTAGGGGTGTGTACCGCTGACGACGCGGTGCGCCTGGTCGGCTGAAGCCGGGCCGCCCTGTTTGTAAGGGAGCAATGATTAACGAGGGGGCCGGGATCAACAGGTATGAGAACCAGGGAGAGCAAGCAACACGCACGATTCTGCTGTGTGCGTGGGGAAACAACAACGGCCACATAAACCACTGCATCAGTGTGGGCAGAGCTGCTGCTGCGAAGGGCTGGAGGGTGGTCGTTGCAACATCAGAGGACCCATTGCACGAAAGGCTCATCAGGGACGAGGGATTCGCGTGCCACCTATACCCAAAAGAACTGATCCCGGATCATATGTGGCTGTGCTGGTATAACCCAGACTTCTTACGCGACAGTGTGGCCGCGGATCGTCAACTCATCCGCACAACAGGGGCACAGGTCGTGATTCACGACATTCGGATGAGTATCCCCATCGCAGCGGCCATCGAGCGTGTCGCGTGCGCGAGCGTATGTCACGAACCGTTACTGCCCGGGTTCTCATATCCTGGGTTAGGTACGACCGGTCTGTGGATACAACCTCAAGGGATCCGCGAGATGAACCGTGTTCTCGGTGAAGAAGGCGAGGAGTTGATCTCCGCGGACATGCGTGAGCTGCTGCTGCGCGGCGGGATTATAATCCCCAGCATCCCTGAGTTTGATCAGGTGCCACCCGCCTTCCCGGCACAGACTCATCATGTCGGCCCACTGGACGTGCCTGTTCCATCTGTGACGCAAGCCGATAACGCATCCCGGTCCCGGATCTTCTTTTATCGAACAGTCGGGGCAAACAGGTCATTGCCGGCATTCAAGAGGGTGTTTGAAGAGTTCGGCGATCGCGTATACATCGCCACGGGGAGCCCAGATGGTGCCCGACTGCTCAAGAACGAGTTGGCGGATACGGACTTCAACATAGCTCCTTACTGGAATAAGGATGAAATATATCCGAACGCGGCCATCGCAGTGCACCATGGCGGCCCCGGTACGGTCCTGGACTGCATGGCCACCGGCACCCCGTCGATTGTTCTACCTGGCAGCAGCCCCGAACGCTGTTTCTACGGCAAGAAGGTCCAGGATCTAGGCATCGGTGTGACCGTCGATGCGAACCCCAGCCTTACCGGGAACTGGCACACTGCCGCGGACAGCGTGGACACCACCGATTGGACCCATGTGGGCGAGCTCGCACGTCAGCTATTCCAAGACGGGCATGTTCGAGACAACTGCCGGCGCCTGCGGGAGCGCGTCGCGAGATCAGAATACGAATCGATCGCGACCGTGATCGAGAACTTGAGGCCTTATGGCGATAACCGGATGCCGGACCCTGCTTTCTCCGCAGGCGACAGGGGTCCGTTGTGATTGCTGATCCCGCAGTCCCTATGCTGATGGTCGAGGGACTCAGGGCGAACTACGGCCGGTCAGAAGTCCTGATTTGACGCTCTCGGAGAGGGGAACTTCGTTGTGGCAGAAAAGAGTGAAAACGCGACCGGCACAGATTCTTCCATGAGGGCTCGACGGAGCACGGCCGGGATCACGCTGTTCCTGGTCCTCGTGATTGACTCTGCGGTTAACGGGTTATTTGTGCCGTTGTCCATGCTTTACCTGTCGACAAGTTCGGGCACCTCATTGATAGAGGTAGGGGCGCTCCTGAGCATTGCGGGCCTGCTGTCCCTTCCCCTGCCGTTGTGGATCGGTCCTCTCGTGGACCGTCACGGGCCGAAACCGATCGTACTCGTGGCACAGCTTCTCCAAGCAGCCGGCTTCCTCGGATATCTCATCTCCGGCAATGTCGGCATGATTCTTGTAGCAGCAACCCTTGTGTCTCTGGGCCAGCGGGCATTCTGGTCCTCCGCATTCACCCTCGTGAGCAATCTTTCCGACCGCGACCCGGGCGCGCATTCACGAGAGCGGTGGTTTGGCATCATCGGTTCGCTGCGCGCGGCCGGCTATGGGGTTGGAGCCATCGTCGCCGGCCTCGTACTAACGGCGAATACGGGCCCGGTGTACCGGGAGATGATCGGCGTGTGTGCTTGTCTACTACTGGCCGCCTGTCTACTGCTCGGACGGGGAGTCCCAGGGAAAAGTGCGGGTGTGCCTGTTCAGGGACGCCGCGACGGACCTGGCTCAGCGAAGCGAGGCCGCGGTGGTTACCGCGTTCTGTGGGCGGACCGCCCTTACCTGGCGTTCATGGGACTAAACACGGTGTTCGCGCTGTGCAACGTAATGCTTAGTATCGCCTTCCCCCTCTTCATATTCCGTCAGCTGCCAGCCATGACCTGGCTGGTCGGTCCGCTGCTAGGGATGAATACGGTGGTCCAGGTTGTGCTCCAGGGTCCGGTCGTCCGTCTGATCCGGCCTCTGCCGCGACACAAGTCGCTGTGCCTGGTCGGAGTTCTCTGGGCTTCGTGGGCGTGCCTCACAGCTGCCCCACTCTGGATACCCTCCGTTCTATGGGTCCCGTGTCTCGTCGTGGCGGTGGTGTGCTACTCGGGAGCCCAGCTCGTCCATTCTCCTGTGTCGAATGCGCTATCGGCCGATGCCGCGCCTGAGGACATACGTGGGCGTTACTTGGCGGTGTTCCAGTACTCCTTCGCCATTGCAGGGGTCGCCGCCCCCTTACTGTTCTCGCTGCTGTCCGCCATATCGAGTACAGCTCCGTGGGCTGTCCTCGCGGTGCTCGCCCTCATGACAGTCCCCGGCATGCTGATCCTCGCCCGACACCTGCCACAGCACGCGCTCACGGGCTCTGACCTGCAAGCCAAACTTCGCCCGCTGCGCGACAGTGCTCTGGACCGAACACCTCCGTCGTAACTACTGGGTGATGTCGCTGCCGGCAGTCTCTTCATGTGTTCTTCCAGCGTTCGTGCGCTGCCTGCCGTGTAATGCCTACAGCTGTGCCGATCTCGGCCCAGGTAGCCCCCGCGGCTTTCGCGGCCGCCATGGAAACTGTCAGTCGCTCCCCCGCCCTGGCGTACTCCCGTGCAGCCGTCCTGACGCCGGCGACCAGAGTCGGTCCGTCACGAACATCGGAACAGTATCCGGCGCTAGCGGTCTGTTCCACCTCATGGGATGCAGGACACGCCGGGGCCGGTTCCGGAAACGAGAGCGTTCTCTCCAACAATAGGAGAAAGCAATCAGATCCCAGCCAAGGAGGAACCCGGAATGCCGGACCAGCATCCAGCCCCGAAGTCCCGATCCCATCACCCTGGCTGCGAGGAAGCCGCGAATCCCGAATGCGATTGCCGCCGTTGCTTCTCTTTGCTCCACCAGCATGGAATCCTGTCAGCTGCTATCACCTCAGAAGGCTCCCCTACTGACTTCAAGGCCCGCCTCACGGACCTTTTCGGCTCAGCCTTCACCAAGGTCGATTCCGACCCCGTACCGGCCCAGAGCACCAGGCGCGAGTGGCAGCCCATCGCAACTGCCGGAACGGGTAAGCGGCGCACCCAGACGGAGCAGCGCTTCGTTGACGTGACCCTTCGTGACGTGCTGTGGAACGTCCACTCCATCCTCCATCCCCCATCGTTCAAGGCCGGCTGGCTCGAGCTCGCGGAGGGCCTCACAGTCACAGCGGACTGGGAAGGCCTGGCCGCCCGACTCACAGCCTGGACCGGAGACCCGGACGACGGGAGCGGGTACTTCTGGTCCTCAATGCTCGCAGCCGCCGCCGTATCGCCATGGACAGCCGGCACCCCTGGCGCGCCGGACATCATCACCCAATCCAGCCTTCCTCAACTGGGCCATGCACGGTTCCCGCGTGCCGGCTCCGGCCGAAACCTCACGGCGATCCGCGAAATGGCCAACACGAACACGACACGAGCCGCCGCAGACGTCATCAGCCGGGCACTCTCACGAAGTGCCCTCGCAATCCGGGACCGCCGACTCGTGCTTGCCGTCGTCGGCTCAGCCGTCTCACCCGATTTATGGCACCACCCCGCGGCGACCCGCCATCATCTCATCCCGGCAGTACTCGGTCTGCGCACCAGACACAATGCTCAGTTCTCACTCGACAACCATGACGCCGTCGAGGACAGGATCGACGGCGACCTCGGCCAGAAGTGGCGCGACCGAGCCGCCTGGTAGGCCTGCCAACGCCAAGGCTGTTACCGGGTCCTGGCCCGAGCCCCGACCGGGCTGCCCGCATGTACTGCTCGAACGCCTGCAAAACAGCAGCCCACAGACAACGCCAACTGGAGCCCGTCATCGCGAACCGGTCCGGGCGTGCGCGGCTGCTACCGTAAATGACATCAGCAACGAAAACAGGGGGATTGACCGTGAGCTATCCAAACAACCAGCCGCCTCAGGGGTATCCGGCCTACGTCCAGGGGCCTGTATTCATCCAGGCGCAGCCGAAGGGTATGAGCGTCGCGAGCATGGTGCTGGGGCTCGTCTCAATCTTCTTTGGCTGGACGTTCCTCGTCCCCCTCCTCGGACTGATCCTCGGGTTGGTAGGTATCAAGAAAGAGCCGGCCGGTAAGGGAATGGCCATCACGGGCATCATTCTCAACGGTCTGATGATCGCTGGCTGGGTCTTTCTGATTGTCCTCCTTTTTGGTGGCATGATCTGGGGCACAACAGCCACTATCAACAGCGGAACCGCTTAAGCACTCTTACGGTCAGACCGGGATTACAACGCGCGAAAATAGGAGGTACAGGAATGGGAATCAAGCGGTTCTTCCAACGCAACACAAAGGAGGGCATCCCGGGCCTCCCTTCCCCCATCCGCCCGAGTGGTCAATTTACCCTGGAACAACTAGTGGAATTGACCGACGCCTTGGGAGAACTTTCAGAAGCAGCCGCCGCCGCGGGGGTCACGCGGCTCCAAGCGTGCACACGGGACGGCTCGGCCTGGGAAACCAATCCGGTCTCTGTGAGGGTGCTGACGGCAATCCTTCGGAAAGAGAAAGACGAACAAGGCGCAGGTACCTGAACCTGGCTCCAGATAAGCCGCTCTACTCGAGAGCCAGGAACCGTGCCAAGGTTGTTGCAGCCTTGGTGTAGGCCTCTGCGTCGACGGAGTATGTGACACTCCTGCCACGCCGTCGTCCCGCGGGCAGGTTTACATCGACGATACCGAGGCCTTCAAGGGCGCCCAAGGTCCGCCCCACCATGACAGATTCCATCCCCAGACGCTCAATCAGATCTGCTCTCAGCAGAGGTCCGTCTCTCATCAACTCCACCAAAACCACCACCCGGGCGGGCAGAGAGAACACCTCAAGCGCGTAGGAAAGATCGTCGGAGACCTGGTCACCAGGCAGAAAGACTCGGGGCATGAGCACAAGCCTCCCCTAGAAGGCGCACGGAACGCCAATCTCCCAAAATCCATGAACACGCAAACGACCTCAGCTTTGGTTGACCCCGTCATTGAGCACGTTCGTTAAGAGGCGTTCTTCCATCGCTCCTGGGCAGACTGCCTCGCCATCCCGGTGGCCTGTCCGATGCCGGCCCACGATACGCCCGCTGACCGCGCGGCCGCGACGGCAGCAGTAAGGCGTCTGCCGGCGGCGGCATAGTCGCTCGCAGCGGCTTGAACCCGGGAAACGGCCGTTGCCGGAACGACGTGGCCGCGCCACTCCCCCACTATCGCGTCCTCCACGGACACGGAAGGATCCGCCGCAAAGCCGGACAAAGGCGCGTAGGCCCTGCGTCTGGACATGTCAGCGGCGCTAGCAGAGGTTACGCGGACCCAGAGCGGTCCCAGCCAGCCGCACGTGCACGCGCCACGCCAACCCTCGACCTCATCGTCAGGCACGACCTCATAGCCGCGCATGACCCCATCCCGCTCGTACCGGCCTGTGATTCCTTCCACCAGGACGCCTTGGCCGGTCGAGCTGGACGATAGTCTTCCGTCCGGTACGACCGCGCCTGCCCAACCATCATGGTCGACGTCTCCCAGATCCCAGCCCATGCCAACTCTCTCCTCTCGGTGGGTTTCCTGGCCGAGAGTGTGGCAGGAAACCCTGACATCCGCAATCGCGGCGCGCACGCCGATTCGCCGTACTGAAGATGAAGCTTTCAATCCCGTATCGTAAAGCAAATCTTGCAAAGCTTGTATTGCAATATTTGCAATAATTCCAATAGTTGCAACCGTGCCAATGATTGCTTATCATGCTGGTAAGGCTTACAAAGGAAGGTTTGAAATGACTGTTGATATCGAGGCCTTCGCAAACAACAAGGGCGGCGTTGGGAAGAGCTTTGTCTGCCTGAACTACGGGGTGGCCAGAGCCAGGTCGGGTGAACGTGTTGGTTTCATCGACATGGATCCCCAGGCAAACCTCACCAGAAGGCTCGGACTGGAGTACAACCCAAACAACCCAATCCTCACCACGTCGGAAGTCATCAAATCAGGTGACACGGGTGTCGGGGAGCAGGCCGTCGTCAACGTCGATATCTCCGGCGTGACGGTCGGGGTCATTCCATCGCGAATGGACCTGGAGAACCGGGTCAGTGAAGCCGGCACCCTTGGGGCGATCCGGCGGCTGGCAAAAGCCCTGGACGGTGGGTGGCTCGGCGAGCAGTTCGACTTAGTCTGCATAGACACGCGACCGGCCTTCGACCATCTAACGCAGATGGCCTTCGCCGCAGCAACCAAAATCCAGATCGTCACAACCCCGGAATACGAGCCCGTCGAAGGCGCGCAGAAAACATTCAAGTTCGTCCAGGAACGGTCGGCGGACCTTATGAACCCATCCCTGAAGGTTGGGGGACTGATCGTCAACGCATACCAGGAGCTCGAAGAACATGACGAACAGATGAAAGGAATCCGGGAATACTTCGGCAGCCTCTGGCGCCAACCGGTCATCAAGCACCGCAGCGTCGTCAAAGACTCCGTCTCAGCAGCCGGACCGGGACGGGCGATCAGCATCTTCGACTTCGACAACCGCGCGGGCAAGCAGGTTCAGGCCGCACTCGAAATCATCACCACTGCATAAGAACCAGACGACCAAGGAAGACGCAATGGCCACGAAACCAGCACGCAACCGCCCGCAAATAACTCTCACGCCCGTCGTGGAAGACATCCAGACTCCCGGCACCGACACGCCAGGACCACAAGAACATGTGGCAAAGGGCGAAAATCTGCCAGCGGAAAGCCAGGTCGTTCCTAACCAGGATTCCCTCACTTCAGGCCCAAAAACGCCAGTCACTATGAGCCTCAACACGCGGCTAATGGCCGAGGCCAAGCGGGCTGTGCTCGTAGGGGCGGCCCAGGACGCGGGACCACGATCGATATCAGGCTTCGCAGAGGAAGCACTGCGGCGCTACCTCCAGGAACTCCAGGACGAACTTAACGGCGGGCAACGATTCAAGCCTTACTGGGGAGAGATGAAGAGAGGCCGATCGCTCGGATAATATTGTATTTATTGTATTGCAATACCATAAATACAATCTGGGTATTACTTCGCGCCGCCACCTCACGGCCAAATCAAAGGCGATGCATTGCTCTCGTCCCTCGGTAGATCCTGTCAGAGCCGCCACGTACTCTGACCCCAACCAACGATGAATCTCACAAAGGAATCCGGCAATGTCACAAGCACCCGAATCCGCACCTTCAACGGAGGAACCATCACGCCTGGACCAGGCCATCGAAGTCATGACCGCGTTGTTCCGGGAAACGCATGACTACAGCGAGGCAGTCACCATCGTCCTGGCCAGTGTCGCCGCCAACGCCGGCAGCAGCTACGCCCTGATTTCCGGCCGGCCCGGGTCGTGGGAATCCGACGTGCTTTCCCAGCTGCTGGGTTCCACGGTCAGCCCCGACGATGACGCGTTGATGCAGTACCGGACGGAGCCGATCACGGTGAAGATCAACGTTGAGGAAGCCCTGGCTGATCTGGGAGTGCTAGAGCCCTGGGATTACGAGGACCGTCTCATGCGCCGGCTCGAAGGCTTGGGGACGACAGAGGCCCAACCGGACGGCGGAACGTTGTTCACACCGGACGACCCGGAGGGCTACGAAGAGAAAATTGAGGAGTACACCCGGCTCGCGGAAGCTTACGAACAGAAGTACCAGGCCGAGGCCGAGGCGTACTTCGTGAGGTTTGAAGCGAATGTCCGGGCAGCGGCAACCGCCGAAGACGGGCAGTTCGCCGGCTTGCCAGCGCATATCAGGATCACCGCGCAGCGCGTCACCGACACGGACGCAGGGCACGCCCTTCCGTCTCCCGCGTACCTGACGCTGGAAGAGCGGCTGTACCTGGCGGCTTTCGAAGCAACCCTGGGACCAGACAACCTTGAGAACGACACCTTTGCCTAATCACGTCGTATCGCACTAACCCCGGGGCTTCAACAAAGGTGAGGCCTTCAATCGAGCTTCAGGAGCCTTCAAAAACCCCTTCAAAAACCGGCGTGTTCACTTCTCAAAGCTCGGGCTAGGCGTCTTGGCGCCGGTGAAGTCACCGGGCCCGCCCGGATGCATCGGGCTGTGGGATGGTCCTCCCCTCAAAAACGACCCTTTGAGCATGTCCACTACAAGTGACGTTGAAGATTGAAAAGGTCGAGCCCTTGGCCGTGCTCCCGACATCCATATCCCGGCAGCGAAAACTACCTCGGTCTTAGGCAGTCAAAAATCCGATGGAACCGTTTCTGACGGGTGGGGTTGGTCGGTGGTTTTCATTGCCCGGTACAGTGTGGCCCGGCTCCAGCCGACGAGTTCGGCCGCTTGCTGCGCTGTTTTGCCTTCGGCGCGGGCACTGGCTGCGATCTTCAGCTTTTCGGCCGTCACGACCGGGTTGTTGGGAGGCCGGCCAAAAACGGCCCCGGCGCCTCTGGCTGCGGCGATCCCGGCGTTCACGCGCTCCACGATGAGTTCGCGCTCGTATTCGGCCAGGGTGGAGAGCATGTTCAGCATCAGCCGGCCGCTGGTTGTGTCCGGGTCGATGCCGTCGGCGATCGAGCGCAGCATGATGCCTTTGTCGCGGAGTCCGTTGACGGTGTTCAGGACATCGAGCAGGGAGCGGCCGAGACGGTCCACGCGCCACACCACGATCGTGTCCCCGGTCTGGGCGTAGTCCATGAGTTTTTGCATGCCTGGCCGGCTTTTGGCTTCTTTACTTCCGGAGCTCACGTCGGAGTAGATGTCCCGGGCTTGGACTCCCGCAGCGGTGAGGGCGTCACGTTGGAGTTGGTCATCCTGTCCCGCGGTGCTGATCCGTGTGTATCCGAGATATGCCATAACGGCAGTCTGCCTCATAAAACCCTAAAAACAGGCCGGAGACACCCTCACCTATGAGACGACTTACCGAGACGCGGGCCCCTGGCGGATAACAGCGGATTTACGGGGGAGTGGTCGGCCTGTTCCCGGGCCGGTCCGGGTGTCTCGGAAATCAATAGCTTTCTAAGGCAGGCGTGCAAGTGTTAAAGACCCCGAGAGGGCGGTCGTGCGGGCGCGAGGGTCTACTCGGCCGATGGCAGCCTGCGTTCAGCGGCAACGAGGATATCGTCAATCATCCGACGCATGCGTGCCTCGTCTTCGGTTATGGGTGCCGGCGCAACGATGCCACGTAGGATTTCCGGCATCCCGCCACCATGCGCTTCCTGGTTCTCGTGTCGTGCTGTCGCGAGCTCGCGCGCAGTGGGCCGCCTCAGCTCGACAATTTCCACAGCGGCGACATTCGGATCAACGCCACGGAGCGCCGCGACCTGGGCATCACTGACCAAGTTAAGGACGCGTTCGTAGGCCAGGACGTTGTCATCATCGGACATGGGCATAACCGTACGGCACGAAAATATCGCCCGTCGAACAGATGTATAGACGCGCCTACTTCGTATTACTGTCTTACGTGTTGTACGATTCGTACACTTGTATTCACTATTGCTTCAGAAAGGATCGACAATGGCTACGATCACCGTTCGCATTGACGATGAGACAAGAGACGCCCTGCTGGTCAAGGCGGAGGGGCAGCGCCAGACGCTGAGTGATTTTGTGCGCGACCGGCTCCAGGATGCTGTGTTTGCTTTCCGGGGTGATGATGAGGTGAAGCGCGCAGAAGGCTTGGAACCGGACACGCTGTCGATGCTCGACCGGCACACTCTGGCTCTTTTGCACAGGATTCTCGCTCGGGTCCTGCCCGAAGACGCGAACGATGTTGATGGGGACAAGGGGTATCAGTTGGACCGTGCAAGGGTCCTTGAGCGTGGATATACGAACGAGTACAACATGGAGTTCGTGGGCCTCCAGCCTGAGCTCAGCGCCCGTCACTGCGATTTCGTCAACGATGTGCTTGAGCTGTTCCGGATTGCCCGGGCCAGCATCAACGGATTGCGGAAGCAGGGGGTTCAGATTGACGAGTCGCTTGAACGTGCGCTGACGTTCGCAGGGTTCGATCACAACGATGGCCTGGAAAGCCAGATGGCAGATTACGTCCGTTTCCTTGTACAGGATGGTAGGTGGGAGGAACAGAAGGAGTTCGTCCTCGGGCCAGACCGCGGAAACTCCCACCATCAAGTGATTCCTGTCTACTCCCGGATGCTGACCGAGTACCGCGAAGTGAAGCAGAAAACGTCCCGGAAGACGGGCGCCAAGAGCTACCTATTGAGCGAAGAAGAACTGCGGAAAATCGCGGACACCCAGGTTCACCCCTCACGGCGCTAATGCTCATCGTTCCGTCAGTGAGCATCCTTGAAGTCGTTTAGTGCAGACTCCCGGCATAGCAGGGGCTTCGAGCCCCCAATGCCGGAGCATCTGTTGTAGCAAGGCAGGCGCACCGCAGTGGCATCCCAGAAACCGGGCCTGGCTGTTAATCGTCAGGCCAGTTCGTTAACGTTCAACTAGACGTTGACACGCGAAGGACTGGAGAACGCCCGCATGGCGCCGAGGAAACCCAAGAACCATATGGACGGCCAGCTGAGCCTGGAGTTCCTGTGGTCCGAACCGGAAGAGGTAGTAAGTGAACGAGCACGGCAGGCACGCCATGGAAACCATGAAGAACCACGACCCGGCGTCGTACGCGCAGATCGAGGACCCGGAGACGTACTTCACGAACCTGGGGGACGAGATGGCGGACCGGATTCTCGACCTGACCATGGCACTGACCCCCAAGAGAACCGGCGAGGAAGAGTTCCTGGACGTCCTGGGCGCGCAGAACATGGCAAAGTTCCGGGCCCGCGAGATGGTGTATCAGGAGATGATCTACTCATCCATTCCGCCGGAGCCGGAGGAGATGGAACCGTCCTATCTGCCGGAGGACGAACAGGAGGAGAACGACCAGCAGTAGAGTCCGGCCCTTCCACCGGGGGGGAGTTGCCGGCGGTGCGGTTCCGTCCGGGCTCCCAGGATGATCTTGCCCCGTCAGGGCAGAAGGCACGGTTCGCGGCGAACCTTGAGGCCATCCGTGTGGTGAAGGCGCTGGATAATGAGCAGCGCCCGGCCACCGTGGGAGAACAAGCAGTCCTGGCGCGCTGGTCCAGCTGGGGTGCGGTGCCGCAGCTCTTCGACAAGGACGACTGGGCGGCCGAGCGTGAGCAGCTGCGCGAGGTCCTGGATGAGCGGGAGTATGCGGCCGCGTCAAGGACCACGACCAACGCCTACTACACCGACGCTGCGTTGGTGCAGGAGATCTGGTCCGCCGTCGGGAAGCTGGGCTTCACGCAGGGTGATGTCCTGGAACCCGGGTCCGGGGCCGGGACGTTCATCGGCTTCGCCCCGGCCGGTGCGCGGATGACCGGTGTTGAGCTGGACCCGTTGACGGCCTCGATTTCCCGCGGACTGTACCCGCACGCGAACATCCGCACGGAATCCTTCGCGGACACCCCGGTGCAGAAGAATTCCTTTGACCTGGCGATCGGCAACGTGCCGTTCAGCAAGAACTCCCTGTATGACAAGACCCATAACCGGGACTCGAAGCATTCGATGCACAACCACTTCATCCTCAAGAGCCTGGATTCGGTGAAGCCCGGCGGGTACGTCGCCGTGCTGACGTCCAGTTTCACGATGGACGCGGCCAATCCTGCCTCGAGGCGGGAAATGTCCGCCATGGCCGACCTCGTGGGTGCGGTGCGCCTGCCCACCGGCGCCCACCGGAAGGCAGCCGGCACCGAGGCCCTGACCGACCTGCTGTTGCTGCGCAAACGCGAACGGGGCCGGGAACCGGCGAACACGGAATGGGAACGCGTCGGCCCGGTCATCATCGACGGGCAGGACGTGAAGATCAACACCTACTTCGCGATGAACCCGCACAACGTCCTCGGAGAGATCACCGTCGGGAACGGCATGTACGGGGAACAGACGGTCAACGTGAAGACTCCTGACCTGGGCGCCGTCCCCGGACTCCTCGCCGACCGCCTGCAGGGCATTGTTACTGACGCCCTGGCCGCTGACCAGGCCCACAAACCCTCAGCCACAGCGGCGGGCAGGACGCCCGCGGCCCTCGCGCCAGGGGCGAACGCGGCCTGGGACGGTACGATCACCGCACTACCTGACGGATCATTCACCATCATCCGTGCGGGCGCGCCTGAGCCGTTCGAGGTCCCCAAGGCCCATGCCGTCGAACTCAGGGCGCTCCTGGGACTGCGTGATGGTGCACGGACCCTGTTGGACATGGAAGCGGCCGACACCGAGGACACCCCGGAACTGGACGCGTCCCGCACCCGTCTGGCCGGCCTCTACGAGAGGTACGTTGACAAGTACGGGCCCGTCAACCGCTACACGACCTCCGAACGGATAGACCAGGAAACCGGCGAGACCATCGTGAGTCACCGATTGCCGGCGGCTGTGCGGATTCTCCGTAAGGATGATCCTTTTGGTGGCT
Source organism: Arthrobacter sp. GAS37 (assembly GCF_044908325.1). Classification (NCBI taxonomy): domain Bacteria; kingdom Bacillati; phylum Actinomycetota; class Actinomycetes; order Micrococcales; family Micrococcaceae; genus Arthrobacter; species Arthrobacter sp. GAS37. The sequence goes on along the minus strand of NZ_JBIYDB010000028.1, from coordinate 25,617 downwards.
TGCCTGGTGCCTTGGAGCGCTTTAGCGACGAGACGCACTCGGCAGCCCCGGCCGGTTTGTTGCGGCACCGGCAGGTCACCCCGCGTAAGCCGGCCATGGGCGCGGACACGATCGATGAAGCCCTGGCCATCACCCTGGACACCTACGGTGCCCCGGACCTGGAACCGATCGCCGACCTGCTCGGCATCACAAAGGTAGAAGCCCGGCAACAGCTGGGCACGCTCGTGTTCGATGACCCCGTGACCGGGAAGCTCGTCACGGCACCGGAATACCTCTCCGGGGACGTGCGCGTGAAGCTTGAAGCCGCCCGCACCGCAGCCGCAAACGACCCTGGCTGGGCGGTGAATGTGGCTGCACTGGAGGAAGTCCAGCCGCCCAAGGTCGGCATGGACGACGTCGAAGCCCGGCTCGGCGCCGTGTGGATCACCCCGGCCGACCACCAGGCGTTCGTGCAGCACGTCCTGAACGACCCCATGGCCTCGGTGACCAGTGCCGGGTCCGGGATCTGGCGGGTCAAAGCCAACCGCGGCACCGTGCGTGCCACGAACGAGTGGGGCACGGCCCGGCGTCCGGCCCCTGACCTGCTGCAGAGCATCCTGGAACAGAAAAGCATCCAGGTCTCCGACACGGACGCCGACGGCAAAGCCGTGGCGAACCTGGAAGAAACCGAAGCCGCGAACGAAAAGGCCGAAGCTCTGCAGGAACGCTTCAGCGAGTGGGTGTGGGAGGATCCCGAACGGGCCTCGCGCCTGATCGAGGAGTACAACCGCAGGTTCAACTCCATCGCCCTGCGCGACTACACCAAGGAAGGGGCACGTCTGACCTTCCCGGGCTTGGCGAAATCCTTCCCCCCGCACCCGCACCAGCGCACGGCCGTGGCCCGGATCATCTCCGAACCCGCCGTCGGGCTCTTCCATGAAGTCGGGGCCGGGAAAACCGCGGAGATGGTGATCGGCGCGATGGAGCTCAAACGCCTGGGCATGGCCACCAAACCCATGATCGTGGTCCCGAACCACATGCTGGAGCAATTCACCCGCGAATGGCTGGAACTCTACCCCCAAGCCAAACTCCTCTCCGCAGGCAGTGATGACATCAAGACCCGGGGCGGGAACGCAGCGGACCGCCGCCAGTTCGTCGCCCGCGCCGCGGCGAACGACTGGGACGGGATCATCATCACCCAGCAGGCCTTCAAGAGCATCGGCGTCAGGGCCGAAACCGTCCAGGACTATCAGGACACCCTCATCGCCGACGTCCGGCAGACGATCATCAACGCGCAGGACGCCGGCGAGGACCGGACCACGGTCAAGAAATTGGAAACGAAGCTCCAGGCAGAAGAAGAACGCATGAAACGCCTCATGGACACGGCCCCGGACCCGGGGCTGACATTCGAGGACACCGGCGTCGACTACCTTTTCGTCGACGAGGCGCACGACTACAAGAACCTGCGCACCGTGACCAACATCAAGGGCGCCGAAATCACCGGGTCAATGCGGGCCACCGACATGCACCTGAAACTGGAGTACCTGCGCGCCACGCACGGGGAACGCGTCGCCACCATGGCCACGGGCACGCCGATCGCGAACTCCGTCACCGAAGCCCACGTGATGCAGCGCTACCTGCGCCCTGACCTGCTCCAGGCCGCAGGGGTGGAGAACTTCGACGTCTGGGGTGCCACGTTCGGGGAGACGGTGACCGCCATCGAAATGGACGCCGGCGGCAGGTTGAAGAACAAATCCAGGTTCGCCCGGTTCAAGAACGTCCCGGAGATGCTGCGCACCTTCCACGTCTTCGCGGATGTGAAGCTCGCCGAGGACATGGACTACCTGAAAACCCCGGACCTCGTAAAACGTGCTGATGGGGAGCGGCAGCCCGAGCTCGTGCTCGTCCCGCAACCGCCCGAGCTGGCCCAGTACATGAAAGGGCTCGCGGACCGTCTGGACTCCTTGTCCGGGTGGGCGCAGAAGGGCGCGGACAACGCCCTGAACGTCTACAACGACGGCCGCAAGGCCGCCCTGGATCTGCGCTTGGTCGGTATCGAGCAGGAGTCCTCCACGAAGATCGACCACGTCGTGGCCAAGACCCTGCAGGTCTGGGAAGCAAACCGCGACAACCAATACGAGACGGTCTTTGAATCCGGGGAGATCTCGACCAAGCGGGGAGCGTTGCAGATCATCTTCTCCGACATGAGCACCCCGACGAAGGCCACGGGCCCGGACGGCAATCCCGTGTGGACCGCGTATCAGCAGATCAAGGACCAGCTGGTAGCCGGCGGTATGCAGCCAGAGCAGATCCGCTTCATCCAGGACGCGCCCAAGGCCGAGCAGAAAGCCCAGCTCTTTGCTGCTTCCCGTTCCGGGGACGTCGCGGTCATTATCGGTTCCACGTCCATGATGGGAACCGGAGCCAACGTGCAGCTGCGTGCCAAGGCCATCCATCATGTGACGTGTCCGTGGCGGCCGGCGGACCTGACCCAGCGCGATGGCAGGATTATCCGGCAAGGCAATGCCCACGACGAGGTCCACAACTACCGGTACGCCACCATAGGCTCCTACGACAGTGCCGCGTGGGATGGGATCCAGCGTAAAGCCACCATGATCCAGCAGGTCCTGCGCGGGCGCCTGGACGTAAGAGAGATCGAGGACGTCGGAGACCTGGCCCTGAACGCGGCCCAGATCAAAGCCGCCACTTCCGGGAACCCGCTGGTCATGGAAAAGATCGAAGCCGACGCGGCGCGGACGAAACTGGAACGCCTCAAACGAGCCCACGAGAAAGCCCAAAGCACCCTTGCCTGGTCACGGGCCTCGGCCGAAGCCACCATCACGGTAGCGGAAAGCAAACTCCCCGCCGTCCGGTCCGCCGTGGAACGGGTGACACCCACGGCCGGGGAGGACTTCACCGCGACCATCGACGCGCGTCGGCACGATAAGCGTGCGGACGCCGTGGCGGCACTGTCCGAATGGGCTCGTACCAACACCCCCGAATACGGGAACTACTCCTTTCAGCAACGCGACTACGGGGTCGTGGCCTCCCTCGGCGGGCACGAGCTCGAAGTCCGCAACGCCGGGAATGATTCACGGCTTGGCTCCTACCAGGACCTCGCAGTGACCATCAAGGATGTCCCGGCACCGCCGCTGGTGTTCAGCCGTCTCGAGCTGCTCGAAGGCAGCACCGGCATCATGACCCGGCTTGAGAACAAAATCGCGGGCTTGCCCGACTACGCCGCGCAGCTCCAGCAGACCATCATGGATAAGAACGCCGTGCTGGCCGACGTCGACGCCCAACTGGGCAAACCCTTCAAGCACGAAGACAAACTCCACCAGGCCCGCGCAACCAGCGCCGAGCTCGAGCAGAAACTGAAAGAATCCATCGAACCGGCACGCCCCGCACAGAAAGACGCCCCCGTAACAGAAGCCACTGCGGAGCCCCGCACGGAACCCACGAAGGCACCCGGGCCGGAAAGTGTGACCGTGCAATCCCAGGCACAGGAAGCAAGCGAACAAGTCAGCCGGCTACTGAAGGAACTCCAGGAACTCACGAACATTCAGGAACAGGAAAACACCCAGCACGAAGCCATCCCGGCCGCCACCGTGGAAGAGATCCGCGGGCCACGGCTCTAACAACGCCAAGAACACCCTTGCCCTTCCGGCGACGGGGTGGACAGTGTTTCCAGCCGGCGCTCAGGACGTCTGGCCCGGTGAGGTCCATGATCTCCCGGGCAAGGCCTTCAAGCGAAAGTTCCATGGTTCAGGTCGACATCGTTGTGATCCCGTAAGTATCGAGGGATGCCAGGGACGAGGCGATGGAGAGCAGCGCTTTTGCCGTGACCAGCTGGGTGTGACGTTCGCCGGCAACGACGCCGGCCAGTTGCTCAGTGACCGTCTCTTCCAAGGCCTGCAATTCAGCGATCTTTTTATGACGTGTGTCGTTTGCCATGTTCTTCCTGATTTCTCTTGGGATGGTGTTTGGTTCAGTTAGGTATAAGAGCTCCGGGAGCGGAGAGGATGAGTCATCGCCCGCGGGAACGAGCCAGCCGGATGACCATGACGGCGACGATTGTCCCGGCGCCGGCGATGAGCAGACTGGTGGTGCCGGACGCGATTCCGGCTATCGAACCTCCGATGAGGACACCGGCCAGGGTGGCGGTGTTATTCACGGCCCCCAGGGAGGTGAAGGTGCTGCCGAGCCGGGCCGGCGGGGTGCCGTCGTGGATGATGGTCCGGATCGAGAGGACTTGTTGGGTGTTTGCGGCGCCGGCGAAGAAGAAGGCAACGAAGACAACTGGGACGACCCGGATCAGGGCGGCGGCGGCGAGGGCGGCGCCCATGAGAAAGCACGCGGCTGTGAGCAGCGTCGCGGCCCGGGCAGGAACCGTCACCAGGGAGGACAGAAGCGACGCCCCGAGCCGGCCTGCGGCGTAGGTTGCCAGCACGGCTCCGTAGAGGGCCGGGCCCAGGGTCAGGTCTTTGAGCAGGAACTGGGCCTGTGCGACTGGCAGGGCTGCCGTGAACAGGATGGCCAGGGCCAGCATCCACACCGCCGCTCCGACACCATTGCCCGTGGCCAGAAGCCGGCCAACCCCGGTTCGTTCCGCCCGGTCACCCGTCAGTGACGAATCCAGGGTTTGGTCCTTCGCCGCTGATGATCGCAGGCGTGCGAGATGGACGACGGCGGCCAGGATGAGCGAGGACGCGGCATCCAGGATCAGTGCGAGCTGGACCGAGCCGGCCGCGACGAAGGCGCCGGCGGCCACGGGTCCGGCGATGGCGCCGAGGTTCCGGAAAAGGGCCAGCCGGGCGTAGACCTTGGAGGTCTCCATGGTCTCTGGTTTCACCGCCGGGGCGAGGGTGAGCATTGCCGGGTTCTCCAGAACCGACACCGTACTCACCGCCAGGAACAGCGCAAGGACCAGGGCCGGGTCCGTGGTGAAGGACAGGACGAGCACCAGCAATGCCCTGGCCAGTAGTCCGGCCTTCAGGACCGTGCCGGCGTCAAAGCGATCCACCAGATGCGAGACTCTTGGCCCGATCAGAATGCCCGGCAGCAGCGAAGCGACTATCAGCATTGTGACCAGCAACGGGCCGCCGGTGCGGCCCTGCAGGCTGACGGTCAGGGCCGTCAGCGTGACCAGGTCACCGGCCGCGGACAGCCCTTGGGTGGCTGTCAGTGCCAGCAGCGGGCGCGCACTGATGCGTGTAGACGTCGACGCCGGTGCGGTCATTGCTGTCCTTCCATGCCAGGAGGGTCCGGGCGAGTGGCCCGGACCCTCCTTCGAACGGATCGTGCCTCAGGCGGCCAGGACGAAGTGCTTGACCTCGACGTCGGCGCTTCCGGCACCGAAGCCAGCGAACATCGCCAGGTGGTCGGCCCCCAGGTAGATGTCCTTCTTCTCCTGGAAGAAGGCCTCGTCGTACCAGGCCACGCCAAAGCGTACCGTGGCGCCTGGTTTGCCCTCTTCCTTTTCCTTCCAAACCATTACCCAGTCGTACATCTGCGGGACCTCGGCGAGGCGCTGGTCCGAGAGATCCAGCCCCCGCAGGCACTTGTCCACGGCCTCGTCGGAAGTCAGGTGGATGGCGACTTCGGACTGGGCCACGGCCTCACGGCCGCGGCGGCGTTCCTGGATTGAGCCCCCGAGAGCGACGAGCTCGAGCGTGGTGGCACCCTTTGTTTCAGACATCAAGCAAACCCCAATCCTTGTGATGACAACATATGTAATACCGGTTGACCGGTATCCGAATAGGCTCGGAGCGCCCAGTCAAGCACACCCGGTGCCGACGCATCAAGACCCCGAAGCCTTGCACACTTGCCGGTTTGGTCCCCGGTCTCCGGCCTTCACGCCGCCGTCAGTGGCTTCCTGGCCTCTTTACTGTGTATCGCGCCGGGCGCACGCTTTAAGGGTGACAGGCCAGGATCCCGACCCGCTGAAGCGGGGTATTGAGGGCCTTGAGTGGATGATCGCGCAGATGGATGCCATGGGTGCCGGCCGGGCCGGTGCTGCGGATTCCCGCGCGTCCAGGTTCGCCCGGGAGGTCTTTGCCGCGTTGCCGGTCACTGCGGATCCGGACGGGCCACGACGGTGCGTGTTTTGCCGCCGGCTCCTGGCCAAGCGGAAGCGCAAGGATGCGGTGTATTGCTCGGCAAGATGCCGGGACCGGGCATACCGGCGACGCCTCCATAAAGCCGCGCTCAATTTGGTCGATCTTGAATGGGTGCTCACGCTCCGGGCCCAGGGGGTTGTGTCCAGCTGCCTGGGATGCGGCCGGCAGTTCATGCCGGAGATGTACCGGGTCCGCAGATCCGACCGCCGCTATTGCTCGGGCAAATGCAGGACGCGGGCCTGGCGTGCCCGCAAAGCGTCGGCAGAAACCGTCACGAGCCTCACTTCCGTGACGTCTTCGCCCGACGCATAGCCCCAGGGCAGCCCGGCGTTGGGGGAGGACGATGATGGCCCCCCGAAACACCTATCGAGGCGAATCGTCGCATTGTCCGGCGGGATTCACCACCGGCGGTCGATCGTCCGGCGGCGCACCCGGGAGACTTCCACCCAGACGTCTTTGCGGCCCTCGTAGTAATCCATGGGCCAGGGCACCTTCACGAGAACATGCGCACGCGTCCACCCGTACGCGAACCCCATGACCTCGTGGGTTTCGCCGTTGTCATAATCGAGGACCACGAACACAGGCAGAGGCTCCCGTGCCTCCACAGCCCCGTCCAGGGCCTCCGGATCCACCGGATCCACCACAGGAGCAGAAGCCCGCGAACGCGGCGGCTTCCAGAACTTTTCCTCCACAACCAAAGTCTGACACCATGCGCCGACGAAATGCAGGGGCAGACGGCAGGGTACCGCAACGCTTACCCTCGGGATGTCCGGCCCGCCGCTGTGCCCTCACCTCGAACCAGCCGCAATGAGAACACCGCACATAAGAAAAGTGTCCCGCCGGAATCGGGGGACCGACGGGACCCGACCACCTTACCAAGCACCATGGCAGCCGACCACGCATCGCCGGGAACCAGGACCCGCCAGTTCGGCGACGACGGCTGACTTCCCCATGGGCCAGGCCGACCGCCTCCGACCCACCTGCCGTCGTGGCCAGGTCTTTTCAGCCGGGACAACACGCATCAGGAGCGCGGGGTGTGGATGGGCAGGGACATCGCCAGGGTGCGGGGCCGGCTCTTAAGGCGCTCAGGGGGCTTCCGCTGTGGTCCAGGGCGGTGATGACCACAGTCACCGGCGGCGTCGATCACCACCTCCTGCCGGTCCGAATACCCGCCCAACAAACCTTGAAAATCATACAAAAAAGTGCCGAAAAACCCCTAGAAATCAAGGCAAAACCCTTGTTTATCCAATGGGATAAATGCTAAAATAAAGGTAGAAAGTCACCCGGACAAACGCACCACTTTTGATACGAAACCGAGGACCCGAAATGACTACCACCACCAAGATCCAGTCAGTCGAAAGCAACCTCCGCGAGACCACGGACCCGCGCTGGGGCATGGTCCTGGTGGCGATGATCCTCGCGGTGGCAGCCAGTTTCGCGGTAGTCGCCGGCGTCCTGTTCATCAGCGGGCTGTTCGGCCTCGCCACTGTCGTGAGCATCCCGGTAGCAATCGCCGCGGCGCTCGTCACGGCGATCGCAGTCCCGAAGCTCCTCCCGACAGGCCTCGGCAACTAACGCGACCCCTGATAGTCAAAACAATCCAGACGAACGCAACCAGAGCCGATACGAAACCAGGTACTGAAAATGACCATCACCCTCTACACCAAGCCCGCCGGATGCTTCGGCTGCACGAAGACCAAGCAGCTGCTCACCGAGGCCGGCGTCCCCTTCCAGGAAGTGGACATCACCACCGACACCGCAGCATTCGAGTACGTGACCAAGGAACTGGGCTACTCGCAGGCCCCCGTCGTCGTGGCACACGGGAAGGACGGCACGGAAAACCGCTGGTCCGGCCTGGACAAGGACCGCATCGACCTCGTGATCGCGATCGAAAAGAGCGGGAAGTGAGCGCCTGCACCGGTGACCGGTTCGCACTCTCACCCAGGATCCACGCGGACCGGGAATGGTTCGGACTCCTCGCGAACCCGTCCGGAACCATCAACGTCCCCCTCGCCGACCCGTACCGCGTGACCCCGGACCCCGCAGCACCCTGGCACGACCGCCGGGACCACACGAAGCACATCGCAAAGGAGAATGCAGCATGAGCACCACGGAGAATCACCACGCAGTCCGGGGCGTCATCTTCCGGATCGTCCTGGCGGCAATGGCCGCCGTCCTGGCGTTCGATACCGGGTTCTACGCGGCTCAGCTGATCGGCGTGGCCTACGAGCAGAGATACGTCTTTGCCGCCGGCGCCGGATCCGGGCTCGTCATCATGATGTTGTGGTGGGCAACCCGGCGCGGCCTCCGGCGCGGGAACGCACCAGCCACCACCGAAAGGACATCCCGATGACCACCACGACGCGCCGCTCCCGGCCTGGTCTGGACCTCTCGGACCTGATCTACGCCGCCGGCGTCCTCGCGGCTTCGGTAACCGAAAGGCTCGTTTGCGCCGTGAAGTACCGGGTTGAGGCTTTCCGCCACCGCAGGCTGCTTCGGGAAGTGCGGGAGTACCGGGCACTGGCCCGGGCCCGGATGGTGCAGGGGCCCGTGACGGAATTTGACCATGCCAGGGAATGGGCCAAGGAAAACAGCCCGGCGTTCTACCGTGGCTGGGCTGTCAGGTACGGGTGGGCAGACACGGTCGAAGAGGATCGCCAGGACGAACAAGACCTTATCCGCCACTGGCGCATCAACGCCTTTGTCGGCCCGTAGCCGTAAACTTCGGCCCGAGAGCAACAGTACTTCCACCCCGAACACCCAGCGAAAGGTCCTCACCATGGCAGGCGAAACCACTATTACGGTCATAGGGAACTTGACCTCTGATCCGGAGCTCCGGTTCACCCCGGGAGGCTCGGCGGTAGCGAACTTCACGATCGCCTCCACTCCCCGGACCTTCGACCGTCAGTCGAATGAGTGGAAGGACGGGGAAACCCTGTTCCTGCGCGCATCCATCTGGCGCGAAGCAGCCGAGAACGTGGCCGAATCCCTCACCAAAGGCATGCGCGTCATCGTCTCCGGCCGGCTGAAGAGCCGTTCGTATGAGACCAAGGAAGGCGAGAAGCGCACCGTGATCGAACTCGAGGTCGACGAGATCGGTCCAAGCCTGCGCTACGCCAACGCCAAGGTCAACCGCACCCAGCGCGGGGACGGCAACCCCGCCGGCAACAGTGTACCGGGCAACGGCTCCGGTGCCCGGAACAACGGCCACCAGCAGGGCACCGGCGCCCAGGTACCGGCCGGCAGGAGCCCGCAGGAGGACCCCTGGGCAAACCCGGGCGTGGCCAATGCGGGCGGCTGGGGCGACGGCCCGGATTCCGAACCCCCGTTCTAAGCAGCTTCATGGCCTTGAAGCCGGCGGATACGCTGGCCCCACGAGGCGGAACCACCAGGAAAGGCCTGAAATGAAAGTGCTGAACGCCCCGCCATTGCCCCCGGCACTGGTGGATCCGTTGACCAGGATGGGGTTCCCGCCGCTGATCACGGCCATAGCGAGCCTCCTCGCCCTCGTAGTCGTCGCGCTGGCAATCAGACGGTCCAACAGAAGATCGCTCGAAAAACACCTGGAAGAGCTCAAGGAAGTACCGCTGAAGAACCAGGAAGATACACCGCCGTCCTTCGAAGAAGAACACCGGGACTTTGCCGTCCATGAGGAGAAATCCGGGGCGGGCAGCCGGGCGTCTGAACCGCTATCCCACTGGAATGAACAAGGACCAAAGTCATGACACATGCAGACGAGCTCCGTACCTGGGCCAAAGGCTCCTACACCGACGAGGCAGCCACGGAACTGCTGATCCGGGGTTTCCGCGGACGCTTCGCCGCCACGGGCAATCCCTGGGTCGGGAACGACGACTTCAGCGGCACACCCTGGATCGACTTCTCCTCGATCCCCGAACACGCCGGCGGGGTTTCCGGCCGTGAATGGCGGTTCCTGATGTTCACCGCCTCCCTGGCCGGCAACGTCCCCGTGACCCTGGGTGACGTCGTTCCCGGCGTCGACCGCGACACTGTCCAGCTGATGCTCGCCGCGGTATCCCACGCCGCCGGCAGCCACGAACACTCCGGTATGAACCAGCACGAGGACGGCACAACCTCGTTCACCCGGCTCTCTTCGCTGTACCCGTGGCCGGAGACGCCCCGGCAATGACCACTGGCAAAGACCCCTCCTACATGACCCAGAAGTTCACCAGGGACGAAACGGAGCGGATCCGCGCAACCTTCAAGGCCGCGGGCCCTCTCGAGGGATACGCCTCCCTCGAAGACCTCGCGAAAGCCGGGATCCTGCGCGAAGTGCGGCGCCTGGAACGCAAACACAACGGCGGCAAAAAATGGCCCGGCATCCCCGCCGGGGAACTCAGGCCAGGGCGGCGGACCCGCGACGAAACCGCCCACCGCAAAGAACCCTGACCGGACAAGTCCCCACTCCCCCGAAACTCTCTTCATCGGAAGGTAACCCCTATGATCTTTCTGGCCTTCATCGCCGGGTTCCTGGCCATCAGCATCCTGTCCTGGGCGGTGTACGCCCTGACGCATCCCGTGGTTGCCGGGCAGGGCGTGTTGATCTTCCTCTGCAAAGCAATCGGGGTCATCGCGGTCCTTGTTGGGATCGGCGCGTGGATAGGGCATCCGTTCATCAACGCCGTTCCCGCCGCGCTTGTCGCGGCCCTGGCGTTCATCGCGGCCAACCGCCTGGAAGCACGCTGGCGCAGCTGGTGACAGCACCCCAAGTCCCGGGAACGGCAAGCGCCGGCGAGGGCGGGGACCGGTTCTGGTCCAAGGTCCTCAAAGGCCCCGGCCCGGACGATCACTGGTTGTTCCTCGGGGCAGTGGCAGACGATGGGTACGGCAGGTACTTCCTGCTCGTCAACGGCCGGCACACCTCCGTGCGCCCGCACCGGTACGCCTACGAGGAAGCCACCGGCAATCCCCTGGACCCCGGGACGGTTCTGCGGCACGTGTGCAACATCCCGATCTGCGTCCGACCCGAACCAGGCCACCTGATCGCGGGCACCCAGCGGCAGAACATGCTGGACCGGGTGTTCGATGGCCGGCACGCCAACGGCGCCACCTGGCGCTGGCGCGGCATCGGAAGGACCGAGTTTGCCGCCCGCTCCCGCGCCCTGCGCGACGCAGCCCTCGAACACGGCTGGGCACCGAAGATCCTGCAGCCCCTGATGTCCGGGCGCGATCCGGACGCGCCCACTCTCTTCTAGCCGCTGGGACGTACGTGGCGAGGAGGGCGGCCGCCGCCGTCCCGTGAACTGTACGGGGCCTGCACGCCGACTCCGCTCCCAGGGAGACCCTGCCACAATTGACGGCTACAGTTTTAGGCTACAAAATGGTAGGGTGATGGTATGGCACCGCGTTGGGAACTTTCGAGTGATAAGCATGGCGTTTCGCGCCAGGACCAGATCTTCGCCATCCTCAACGCGAACTTCGTCCACGAACTGGACGAACCGGTGAAGGAGGGCCGGATCGTGGTTTACATCGGTCCGGAACACTCCCAGACTGATCGGGAGCTGGAAATACTTGTCCTTGAGTTCCCGGACAGTGGCAGGGAGGCCTCGATCTTTCACGCGATGCCCCTTGGTCCGAAGTACCGCCGATATCGAGAGGAGCACCCTGATGGCTGGAAATGAGACTGACTACGAGGCTTTGGCCGCAAAGCTGACGGACCCGGACACGGAGGTGCGCGGTTCCGGGAAGCCGCTGCACGGGGCAGCTGCTGCCGAAGCGGGGCGGGCGTTCCTGCTTCGCGAGTATGGCAGCCAGGAAGCCCTGGATGCCGCGCTGCGCCCGGGCCGGCCCAAGGTCGGGCAAAAGAAGACTGCCGGCGATTCGCCCACGGTGCGCGGACGGATCCCTGAGGGTGAATTCGCTGTGTTCAAGGAGCTGGAAGCCTCAACAGGGAAAACCCAAAGTGAGCTGGTCCGCGAGGCAGTCCACTTGCTGCTCCAACACCACCACAAACTGGCCAGCTGACAGCCATGACACCCGGCAAGGAGCACTTCCGGGAACTGTCGGAATGGGCAGAAAATGAGATGGAGCTCAAGCCCGACTCCCCAACGGCGCTCCGCGGCCGGGCGGCCGCGGACCATGCCCTCGCGATGCTGAAACAAGCAGGGGTCGACACGGCCGGCGCCGGGGCGGCGGCAGTCCAGGATACAGAGCAGACCTCCTCCTGATTGAGGAACGGCGGAAGGGTCGGCACATCGTGTGCCGGCCCTTCTGGCGTTAACGGGTGGCACCCTCCTGATGCGGCCGGACGTGCACGTAGGCAGACGGCCTGGCCAGCAAGCTGTCCAGCGCTGCCAACAGGTTCCTGGTCTTCGCTGCGCTGCGTCCAGGAGCGAAGGGCATGCTCGCGAGGGCTCGCACTGACTATCGAGGCGGGAACCGGGCGCAGGGCGTCTGCTGCGCGGCCGTCACAAAAAGGAGTCCGGGCACGACGTCGCAGAGCTCCGCCACACCCGGACCTAATCTCTTGGGGTTCCGGTGTGGCACGGTTTGTGTTCCTCCCGTACACCTGGGCACGGCAAAAGCTACGCAAGCGGCTTTTCCCGCACACAGGTGCACGGCAGGGACCGTCCTGACCGCCTGCACACAAACGCCAGGTCACCAGCTGCTCAAGGGTCACCGCCGGGGCCGGCGTCCGTGCACAGCCTGGGCGGGTGCCGGGAACCTGTTGGACCCATTTGTGCGGGATCCTCACCGTTGAAGGCACCCTGGTACTCGCAAGCTCGCACCATGGAAAACGGGCGTCCGCTGCGCGGCCGGCTGTTGGGTGCTGCCGGGCCGTCGCAGAGCTCCTGCCCGTCATCACCTTTTGCTCATTTTTGGCTGCTGTCCTGGCGGATTGTACGTGGCCGCTCCAACCCGTCAATCGCCGGTTCCGCAAGCTCCACCGGCGACGGTTGCGGGAAGTTTTTTCCCGGGAACGCTCCGCATTCTGTCCCGGAAAAATACTTCCCGCAACCGCCCCAAGGGTTGACAGGTCTCCGTCGGCCACAGCAAGCAAAGCTTGCCAGCAGCCAAAAACAATCGGGAGGAAAGGAGAGGGGCTGGCCGGGTCACACCGCTCTCCCACCCATGCCCATGAAAAAAGGAAAACAAACAATGACTGCTATTGCAGAACGCACGGTCATCACGCAGGACACCGGCGAGGCCATCGATGGCGTCACCTTCCTGAGGGATTACCACATGAATGACGGGTACGACTGGCTGGATGTGATCAACGAACACGGCTGGTACGCGATCAGTTCCTGGGGCGAGGACGGCTGGGACTTGGCGCAGTGGCCCTACGCCATCATCACGGCCACGAGCACCGCTGACCGGGACGGCAGCTTGTTCGGCCTTGCCGTGTACGTCGAGGGCGACGTGATCTGTACGTACTACCGCACACAGTCCGCCCAGTGGGCCGAAATCACCCGCCACGCGCACTACTGGTGGATGCAGCGCCGCCCGGTCGACAGGCCCAAGGGTCTGACGGAGAAGCTTGAGGACCTGCCCGGAATCTTCTGCTCCCCGTACCGGGGCCTGTTCAGCTAACCACCCGACACAAAAAACCAATCCACTCACGAACGAAAGAAGAAGATCATGACTGCAATTGTTGAAAACACCGCCGCTACCGAGGTTGTTCAGGCCGCTGAGGCTGTCGCCTCCGGGGCGCGGTTGGTGATGATGGACCCAAGGTTGTTGAGGGTCGCGACGAACGTCCGCTCCGAACTGGACATCACTCCGAAGTTTCAGGCTTCGATCGCCCTGCACGGTGTGCTTGTGCCGATCATCGCGATCGTCGCTGAAGACGGGACCGTCGATGTGCTGATGGGGCAGAGAAGAACGGTAGCCTCCGTGGAGGCTGGTCTGGCTGAAGTGCCGGTGTACCTGTCGAAGACACTGGCCGAGGCCGACCGGATCGCGCAGCAGATCGTGGAGAACGACATGCGCACCGCCCTAACCGAGGGAGACCGTGCAGAGGGCTACCAGCAGATGGCATTACTGGGTGTCTCCGCAGCGGACATCGCCGAGCAGACCGGGGCGAAGGAAGCGCACGTCGAGGGCGCACTGAAAGCCAAGTCCACCAAGAGCGGTACCAAGGCCCTGCACGACGGGTACACCGTCGATCAAGCTCTCGTGCTCGCCGAATTCGACGGAGACGAAGAGGCCACGGCGGAACTTGAGACCGTGATCGCAGACAACCCGGGCGGCCTTGACCACAAGGTCCAGGAACTGCGTGACGAACGCGCTGCACAAGAAGAGATGAATGCCTTCATCGCCCAGCTTGAGGCAGAGGGCAAGATCATCGTGGAGAAGATCGGGCACTACGCCGACGACGAAGTGATCGCGATATCTTCCCTCAACCGGGCAGACGGCTCAACGGCCACTGACGAGGATGCCAACGCCGTACGCATCACAACGAATTACTGGGGAGAGGTCAACACGGTGCTCGGGGTCACCGGGTGGAACGAACTGGGCTTCACTCCGAAACACGAACGCCACAACGGCGGGACACAGGCCCAGCCCGGGCCGCTCACCGAGGAGGAAAAGGAAGAGAAGAAGGAGGAACGCCGGACCCTGATAGCGAACAACAAAGCGATGATCTCGGCCACCACCGTCCGCAGAGCATGGGTCAAGACCCTGCTCTCCCGAAAGCAAGCCCCTAAAGGCTGGCAGCACTTCACGGTCCACGCGATCACCCACCATTCCGAGACGGCCAGCGGCTACGAAGGAAAAGTGGCTGCCGAGATGATCGGGGCGAAGTTCGAGGACAGCGAGAAGTGGGGGTGGAACCCGCTCAAGGACCACGTCGCCAAGACCAAAGCGCGGCCCGAGTTCTCCCTAATCGCGCTCGTGTGTGCCGGGTATGAGAAGACCATCCAGAAGGACTCATGGCGGAACCCGGGCCAGACCGCGAAGGACTACCTCAACCAACTGGTTCTTTGGGGGTACACGGCAGCTGAGGTCGAAAAACTCATCATCGACCACCAGACGGACGCCGACTAAATAGCGGCATAGAAAAAGCGCGGACCCTAGATATTCGTAGTATCTAGGCTCCGCGCTCTTCTCTGTTCCCGAGACTATCCGACCGGGACCGGCTCACGCAAAACGCTGTGTTCCTGGTTCCTCGTCTCCCACGAGCCGGAGGCCTCGCCGTGTTCCTCACCGGCGAGGCCTTCGGCACCCTCCGGCACCGACGCAGGATCTGCCGCTTCCGGCTCCGTCTTCGGTTTGGCTGGTGTGGCGGCGTCGGTCATGGAGCGGACTTCCTTGGCCTTCAAGCCCAGACGTTCGGCGACCCCGGCCACCGGCTCGCCGGTGGCGACCATCGCGGCCACGGCTTCGGCCATGGACCGGGTGATGCCCGCCGACTCCCGCGCGGTTTCGGCGCGGATCGCCTCGATGCGTGCGGCTTCCTTTTCGCCCAGCGCGTCGAGTTCGGCCTGCCTTGCGTAGAAGCCCTCCGCAAGGTCCAGCAGCGTCTCCTGACGGCGCAGATGCCCGGCCGCACGCTCCCGTGCAAGCTCCCTCGCCTTGACCTGAACAGCTGACTTTCTCGGCGACGCCACGGGCCGGACCTCTTCCCTCGGTAACGGATCTTCCGCCCAGCCTAACCCACCACCCACCTAACGGTTAGAACCCGCCCAGGCTCGCTCTGGGCGAAAAACTTCGGCCGCCTGGCGGCGGCACGATCCGGCGGTCGCCGGCCAAGCCAGGAACGGGCCTCCGGTCGGCTCCGCCTCCCTCCGGGCAGACCCCTACAAGCGGGGCGGGTTATCCCCGTTGTGGACAGCTCCGAGAGAAAACCCGCTCTCTCCTCTGCCCACAACGGGGATAACCCGCCTGCGGTTCTACACAATCGAACGCACCATTGACAACGAAAAGCATGTTGCCAACAGCCCATTCTCATGTGCAGAACCGCATCAACAAGTTGATGGACCAATCCCCATTCTTCCGTCTCGATAAAGCACCCAACGAAAAAATGAAAATTCGTCACACCTCATGCATGGTTGATAATTCAGGACAGACCTGCTTATGATGCCGCGATGATGTCCCTTCACAAGCTCTCAGCTGGTGACGGGTACACGTACTACATCTCCGAGACGGCCAGCGCGGATGAGCTGCGCGCCAAGGGCCGGGAACTGGGCGACTACTACACCGTCACTGGGAACCCTCCCGGGGTGTGGATGGGCGGAGGCATCGCCAACCTGGGCGTCTCCGGGACTGTCGCTGAGTCCCAGATGAAGGCTCTCTTCGGCGAAGGACTGCACCCGAATGCCGAGGCCATGATCGCCGCAGGCATGGACCCGCGGGACACCCGTCTGGGCCGGGGTTTCTACCAGTACGACGGCTCCGAGACGGCGTTCTCCCGCAAAGTCAGGGCAGGGTACAGCGAGTTCAAACGCCGCTATAAGACCGAACCGGACGTTGATCAGCGGCGTGTGATCAAGGGCCGGATCGGTGCCGAAATGTTCACCGCAGAACACGGACGCCGGCCTGCGGACAAGGAAGAACTGGGCCGGTTCATGACCGCCTCGGAGAAACCCAAACAACAGGCCGTCACCGGATACGACGTCACCTTCGCCCCGCCGAAATCCGTGTCCCTACTGTGGGCGCTCGGCGGAGACGAGGCACGCAAGAAGGTCGAGAAGGCCCATACCGACGCCATCGAAGCATCCATCAAACACTTCGAAGCCCGCGGCGTTTTCACCCGCTCCGGGTTCAACGGTGTGGAGCAGCGCAACGTCACCGGCGGGCTGGTCATCACCCGCTTCCGCCATATTGACTCCCGCAACGGCGACCCGCACCTGCACGATCACGGAGTGATCGCCAACCGTGTCCTGTCCGAAGACGGCAAGACCTGGCTGACCCTGGACGGCGCCCAGCTCTACAAACTCAACGTCGAGATCTCCGAGTTCTACAACGCCGCCGTCACGCAGAACACCGCGAACGAACTGGACCTCGCGACCGTGCAGCGCGACACCGGCGGCAACCGCGCCGTCACCGAAATCGCCGGATTCGACGAAGCAATACTGACCCATGCCTCCAGCCGCGGGACCGGCATCCGCAAACGGACCCGCGCCCTGGTCAAAGAGTTCAAAGACACACACGGGTACGCGCCCAACCCCAAACAGCGCATCAAACTGGCGCAACAGGCAAACCTGGACACCCGCCCCGCGAAGGAGGCGGCACGCTCCGCTGAAGCGGCCGTCACGGCCTGGAGCAAGGAATACAAAGACGCCGGTTTCGCGACCGGCAAGAAACTCATGACCAGGCTCAAACGGGCCGCGAAAGAGATCCGCGCAACCAACCCGGCCCCGACCGGACTGGACGTCCCGGAACTCGCAGCCAGCGTCCTCGACACCGTATCCACGGCACGGGCGGTGTGGGGCGAACACCACATCCACGCCGAAGCCACACGGGAACTGAACGCCGCCTACAACGGTTCCCCCGTGCCCGAAGGCGCCGCGTTGGCGGTCACCGACTACGCCCTGAACGCCGGCAGCATCGCCCTGAACACCACCGCCCGCAACCACCAGGTGGACGAGCTCTACCGGGCCGACGGCGCCAGCATCTACACCAAAGCCAACACCGCCCTTTACACCTCCCAGGCCGTGCTCGCCGCCGAAGATGCGCTCCTCACCGCGGCCCAACAAGATGTCATCCCTGCCGTCACCCACGACGTGTTTGACCTGGCGGTCACGGGCCGTTCCCTGACCGGGCGCAGGGAACTGAACGAACTGCAGCTGCGCTACGCCCGCGAGTTTGCCTGCTCCTCCAAGCTCGTCACCGTCGGCATAGGACCCGCCGGTGCCGGTAAGACCACCGCGATGTCCCTCGCGGCCGCGGCCGTGAACCTGGCAGGCGGCAGGGTCATCGGCCTGGCACCCTCCGCCGTGGCCGCGGACGTACTCGGCAAGGACCTGCGCGACGGCCGGAAACCTGCGGAAGGGCTCATCGAAGCCGAAACGCTGGCGAAATTCCTGCACGCCCACAGCACCGGAAAGCCGGGGGCGCTGGCCGTGGAACCCGGCGACGTGATCATCGTCGATGAAGCCGGCATGGCCTCCACCCGGGACCTCGCAGCCGTCGTGGCGATCGCCGAAGGATACGGGGCCGTGGTGCGGCTCAGCGGGGACCACTACCAGCTCTCCGCCGTCGGCGCCGGTGGGGCACTGCGGCTCATCGCGCACTACGTCGGCGCGGTCGAGCTCGAAGAAGTCGTCCGTTTCCGCACCGTCGATGCGGACGGGAACACCGTCGTGCACGAGGCAGAAGCCGTCGCGTCCCTGATCCTGCGCGACCCAGAAACGGTGCGCGGCGCGGCCGCGTTCGACTGGTACCGGCAGAACGGGCGCATCACCGCCGGCGGCACCGAGCGGATGGTCAACAACGCCTACGCCGCCTGGCAACAGAGCGTGGATGAAGGAAAAACGGCGCTGATGATGGCCGCCGACAACGCCACCGTGAGGGAACTGAACGCCCGCGCCCAGGCCTACCGCGTCGCCACCGGTGTCATCAAGGGAGCCCGCAGCGCTCCCCTGGCCGACGACGCCCAGGCACACGTCGGAGATACCGTCCTCACCCGGGATATCAACCGGAAACTACGCATGAACAAAGGCAAGGACTTCATCAAGAACGGTGACACGTGTACCGTCCTGAAAGTCCACACGGACGGGGCACTGACCGTCAGGGACGAAACCCACAACGGCACCGTCACCCTCCCGGCCGGATACGTGAAGGCCAGCGTCCAGCTCGGCTACGCGGCCACGTTCAACCGCGCGCAGGGCGCCACCGTGGACAAGGCCTTCGCGATCATCCGTGAAGGCGTCACCCGCGCCCAGGCCTACGTCGCCGCGACGCGCGGCCGCTTCCTGAACCAGATCTTCGCCTCCGTGGACACCGGCGTCGAGAACGACATCGTCCAGAACACCCAGGCGCTGGACGAGCTGCTCGAATCCATCGGCAACAGCGTCGACAGGAACCTTTCCGGCCACGAACTCATCGACGCCGCCCACACCGAAACCCACTCCGTCGCCCGGCTACGGGCCGAATACATCAACACCGACACCCTCGCCCAACAAGCCCGGGTCAAACTGCTCCTGCGCGCAACCCTCGGCGACGCGGAAGCAGGCAAGTTCATCGACGGTGAAGCGTTCGGTGCCCTCTCCCACCGGATCCGCGAAGCCGAAACCGCAGGCCTTGACGGCGCCGGGATCATCGCCACCGCGTACCACCAACGCGGTTTCGAAGACGCCAAAACCGCCTCCGCCGTTCTGGAATGGCGCATCAAAGGCCTCACCGAACGCTCCCTCGAACTCCTCGACACCGCAGGCGACCGGCCGCTGGGGAACCTCACCGACGCCCAGCTCGCGCAACTGAAGACCATCGCTCTGGCACGCCACGCCAAAGCCGGCAAGCATCTGGCCGACGGGGTCACCCTCCGCTCCGCGGACGGCACCGCCGTGCCGGTTAGGTATCCGGCCGGTGTCCAGCCCTGGAACAAACGCACCTTCGGGCACCTCAACGACGAAACCCTCGACGCCCGGATCACCAAGGCCGAGAACGACTCCCTCTACTTCATCCCCTCCAAAGACGGTAAGAAGGCCCGCGCCAACACCTGGCTGCACAAAGAACTGACCGCCGAAAAGACCCTCCGCGCCTCCCTCGCTGCCCCCGTGTTCGCCAGCGAAACCGCCGAACGCGGCGTGCTGTCCGTGTGGACCGGCACCGAGGAACAAGCAGCGGACTTCGTGGAGCGGACCGACGAGCGCGGCGTGCAGGACACTCCCGGAGGCATCGCGCGCCGGGCGAAGCTCATCGCCGACGGAAAGGACCCCGTCAACGAAACGTTCCCGACCCCTCCACTGGCCCCCGCAGAAGCACTCACCACACAGGAGAAAACACCCGCAGACAAGAAGGCAGGCAAGCCCGAACCAAAGCCCAGGATGGCCAAGGACGCCACCGCCGGGTCACGGAATCGGCTCAAGCAGGCCGGGACCATCCTGGAACGCATCACCACCGAAGAGAGGCTCCGCACCATCCTCCCGGACCCTGCCGCCCTGGCAGAAGCAGCCGCCATCAAGGCCGCCTTGGAAAAGGCCGTGCCCGAATGGATCGCCCCCACCCACGCCCTCGCGTACGGGCTCGCCACCGGGACGATCGCAGAAACGTGGACCGCGGAACTCCTCACCGCCCGCGATACCATCGCGGCCGAGCTCGGCTGGGCCGGGGCCATCCTCGCCCACGAACAACCCGCCTGGACCACGGCTCTGGGCCCCGTGCCATCGGATCCGGCACGCCGTGTCGAATGGGAAAACACCGCAGCGCAGATCGCGGTGTTCCGCGAAACCTACAACGTGCCCGCAAACGACACCGCACCCGTCCCGGCCGTCTACCTGGAGACGAAACCCGGGGAACCCCAGACCGGCGACCTTCTCAAAACCGCTGTCACCCGGATCCACAAATACACCGCCCAAACCCACAAAGCCCCTGCCACGGCCGAGTCCCTCGCCGCTGCCGCGGCGCAGGCCCGGGCGGAACAGCTCGCCACCGGCCGCACCGACGCGCAAAACCTCGCCGCCGCGTACCTGCGCCAGCGGGCCGCCCGCGTGCAACTCAGCCCCCGTCAGCAACAAACCCTCGACGCCCATAACAGGGCTGACCGGATCGCCGGGATCACCCCGCCCCCGGCGGAATACCTCACCGGCAACTCGCTTCCCGGCAACCCGGCCGACCCCCGAACCCCCGGCACGGGACCCGACGGCGGGGAACCCTCCCCCGCCCTTGTCCCGGCACAGGGCGGCCTGGCAGAAACCCTCGAGGCCACGATCACTGAGCCGGCTCCCGCGCACCCGGCCCAGGTGCACCCGGTCGAGGTCGACTACAGCCTCGCCGCCGTGCCCGCCGGGACCATGGACCACCCCACCGGGATGGCGGCCACTGCGGACCTGCCCGTCACTCCGGAGCCGGCCCCCGAACCCGTACTTAGCCGTGCCGAGAAGGCTGCCGCCCGGGCGGTCGAGTTCGCCCAGCGGCTTCAGGATCACGCCGACCGCGCCGCGGCCGCAGCGCAGGCACGCGCCCGCGCACACGAACTCCGCGACACCACCCACACCCCCGCACCCGAAACCACTGACCCCGCAGCCACAGACCTCCCAACTCCGGAAACGATCCCCGCGACTGGGCCTGTGCACCAGGTCGAGGAACCAACCACCCCGGAATACGCACCAACAGCCGGACAGGACACAGTGTCCGAACAGCCGGCCGCGCCTTCCCCGGCAGTACCCGAACCCTCTCCCGTCACGGCCCCCGATCAGGCGGCAGAGGAGACCGTCTCCGAGCTGCTCCCTGACCAGTTCCCTGAACAGCATGTCGAGTCTGCGGAACAGCCAGTCCCGGAGCAGGATGGGCAGCTGCACGCAGAGCCTCTCGAGACCGTGCAGCAGGGGGAAGAAGAGACCGCGCGCTGGCAGCAGGACGCTCTGGACCGCCAAGTCGCCGTGCAGGCGGCCGCCCTCGAACGCCAGGCAGCAGAACACGCCAAACAAGCAGAGAAAGACAGGCAGGCCGCTCAGGAACGCGCACGCCAGACAGAATTGCGCCAGCTCTTTCCCGAGGTCGCCAAGCAACCCCGCGAGGTGCAGGACCGGGCACTGGAACGCTTCCACGCCGAAAAGGAACGCCAGGCAGAACAGCGGGTCCAGGACGTCCGTACCGGCATCAGGGAAGCCCTGCAACGGGCCGGACACCAACCCGGGCAGGAGACCCCCGCACCGCAGAACCCCGATGCCCGGGAAGCGTCCGTCGTCTCTGACGTGCAACACGCGGCCGAGACGATCCGCGACGTCGTAGACACCGCGAAGAGCGCAGCGTCGGAACCCGACACGGGCGGCCACGCTCAGGAAGAGTTCCTGCAAGCCCAACAGGTGCGCCACTCCCCCGAAACCGTCCCGGAAACCCCCGAAGAATACATTCCGGCGGCAAAGGAACCAGGGAAGACCCTCGCTCAGCGACTGGCCGAAATCCGTGCCGCCCAGGACAAGAGAGCCCGGACCACGGCCCCCGAAACCGGCGGGGCGCAGGAAGCCGCCGACGCGGCAGAACGCCTCCGAAGGACCCTTGACGAACTCAATCAACAACAGGAACAGGAGCAGGAAGCGCCCGCCCCGCAGCAGCAAGGACCGGAGCCCGACGCCCCGGGTATCCGCGGCCCGCGCCTGTAACGGCGGCAGAAGCGGCGGGGTAACCGGCGATGTCTGCGTTATCTGTCTGGCGCTTATCCACGGGACTTATCGGTGGCGTTTGCTCTGCCGATAAGGGCGCGGATTGTTATGGCGGAAGCAGTGGATCTCGAAAAGCTGTTGACGGTGGTTTTCGCAAAACTGTTACGCATTGTCGTTACACCGGTGTTACTCTGGGGATGCATAACCAAGGTTGCGATTGAGCAAGCAATCCCGGTTAGGCGTACGGAATTGAAGTGCGACGACCTGATGCTCGTTACATCAGGCCGCCGCGGTGGGTGATTGGCTTACTTAGAGCGGCCAGTTAATCACGGCATGAATAAGTACAGAAACAGCCACGGTGAGACGTGCGCAGCCCTTGAGAAGCTGCACGTACACCGTGGCTTTTTCGTGCCATCCAGGCCGTTTGACCTTGTTCCGTTTACCCATAATCCACCCCCTTCCTTTTTGGTAGAACCAATCCCGGAAGCGGGATGAAGCAAGCTTAGCCGACCGGCGAGCACCAAATCCGGACACAGCCCCCGAACGTGACCTAGCAAATATCACTTTCCGGACGAACCCGTTACCGGGGAGCTGCCGCTTCGCCACACGCCTGCAATTACGGACACCGCCGCTGAGTTCCCGGCTCGGCACTTGAGGCACCGAGAATATGATGGACCGACCGTCCCGACCGTTACGGCCGGGAGATGGATCAAGAGGCCACTACGAGACAGGGGGTATCGCCGTGCTTTTCAGACGCCGAACCAGCAAGACAGCAGATCGTTCACTCGTTCAGCAGGGCCGCCCGCCGGAAGCGAGCAATCGCGGTCGTGACGTTGTCACCATCGCCGTGAATGCCGCGGTATTGGCGTCCACCGAGATTCTGGCCCAGGGTATCTGCCCCAGGCCGCAGGTGCATTTGTTCTTCGACGGCGAGCAGACCAGCTATGACGGCTTCGTTGTTTGCCGCCCCTATTACCCAGGGGCGGACGCCATGTCCGCTATTTCCGAACTGGGGACCCTGGCCGCCAGCCTCTACGCCACACGCGTCATGGTGGTCTGGGAGGAAGCTGACCTGCAATGCTCCCTCGCCATCCCGGGGAATCACGCAATGGCACTCACCACGCTGACCGCCGACTACACGAACCATGAACTGGTGCGACGTCCCCTGACCCCCGCTCACGAGGTCTCCCCGACGGGACTTATCGGGGCCGTGCCCGGCGGGCGCCCCGAAACCAGCACCAACACCCGCCTTCCCGCACCGATCGCCCAACTGTTGTCGAACTGGCGCTCTCTTGACGGCCCTCACGTCGAGACCATTGTCGGGCAGATGCAGTCCGCTGGGTACGAATTCGTATTTAGGCCCCGCTAAGTCGGCAACGATGTCAGCTGCAGGGATGCACACTCCGGTGGAAACGCTTCATTGGCCGCTGCTCGGAAGAGCGAACGTATGGTAGTTCAGCGGACTTTCCGTGCCAGCGGCCCGGTCTAACAGCCCACTTCGTTCATTGCCGATTCAGGGTGAATTCCGTGAAGTGGAGTCCCCGAGACAGAGATATGATCTCCGTGACCGGCGAGGGCGCCTCCTTCGCGTCGTCACCCCATGAACCTCGAAACCCATTGCGTCAGCTGGGAAATGCCTGCCGCTGCCAGCCACGTGATACTGGCTGCGGCGATCACCGCGCCGCTGAGAGCGGCCGCCGAGTATCGGGTTACCGTGTGGTGCCGCGTCTTACAACGGCTTAGCAACCCGTCGCGCTTCTTCTGACAGACATCGCCGGCAGGTGCTTCCTGGAACCAGCAGGTTCGTTGCAACCACCAGGACGCTGGACCCGCGAGAACGACGGCACCGCCCAGGAGACCCAACCACCAAGACCAGGTCCCTGATATCCAGAAGACCGCGGCCGCGATAGCGAGAGCCCAGGCGATGAAGATCGCTGCTGCAGTTCCTTTGGCGCGGCCGGGCACCGAGCGCCCATCGCCGGGAACCACATCCTCGTCTACCGGCCCGACGGGCATTTTCCTGAGGGCGAAGCGGGCCAAGGCGTTCTCTTCCCGTCGGGCCGCAAGGCTGGAGATCCAGGCCTGCCGCCGCGAGGACTCACGCTGAAGTCCGTCCCGAAGGTTCCGCATTTCGGCCAGGTCAGTTTGGTGTTTTTTGGCCTGCCTTGTGGCGGCATCCGTGGCGGACTGGGCCTCCATGCGCTGCTGTCTCTCCTGGTCACGTTGCAGTCTCGCCGTCTTTAGGTGGGATTTCATGTCGGAGAGGGCCTGCAGGTTGGCATGCAGGTAGATATCCCAATCCTGATGGTTGGCCCAGATCTTCTTTGAGGTGGTGAGGTGGCCGTGCCGCAGTTGCAGGCTGAAGTATCTGTCAAGGAATAACGTGAGGGGCAGGGAATCCCGGCGCACTTCGTTCTCTGATAGCCGATACACCCCATAGCCGACGCGTAGCCGTTGGGCCAACCCCTTATCCTTGTCTTCGGATAGTTCGATACCGACCGCAGGCTCTTGGCCGAACCAGCTCAGGTCGTGTGTCAGCCAGAGTGAACCATAGCCGGCTTTGCCGAATTCCGCTGTTACCGATCGGACCTCGCCAGCAGGAATCCTATCCAATTCCAGCCGGATGGCGATCTTCCAGCCGTTCACTTCGGTAGCCACGTCGGCGCGGGCCGTGCCGATCTTCTCGTCAGCCCGAGCCGGAAAACCCTTGGCCTTGAGGTATTCGAGAAGCCACGCCTTGATGAGAGCCTTTTTCATCGTTCTCCAACCGGAGGCGTTACCGCTTTCGGTGCACTCGCGTTCCTGGTTTGGGTTGTGGCGCAGCCAGAAGTTGCCCTTGGTCGACACGAAGGTATTCAGAGGATTCCCGCATTGAAAGCACGTCAGCCCTGGCCGGCCGGACCAGAATTCGTAGGCTCCAAGGGACCGGATATCAACCACCTCTCCTACCGGTCCTTTGCCCAAGGTCATCCCGTTAGATCTATCCATGCTCATGCTCCGCTCCCTGCCTACCGTGGCCGGTCAGTGGGTGACGGACTGCGAACACCGGGCCTGACAATGAAAGCGCGAGAGCGGGATTCTGAATTCCTTGCTCCAGTCGACGAATCGATGACCATGAAATCTCCCCAATAGCGAAAGGACAAACGATAGCCGGATACTAGATCGTCAAGCTGGGTGCTTCCTGTGCGCGTCGTATCTAGGCTAATCAACAGTCGACGTGTTCCTGAGCCCGCCAGGCCCGTAGAACGACCCGCTTGACGCGTGAACCAGACGCTGCAGGCGTGTCCCTGCATCCA
>NZ_JBIYDB010000027.1:0-53345 GCF_044908325.1 Arthrobacter sp. GAS37 | reverse complement strand
GGAACGGATCACACCAAGCCGGCGCTGCCGGACCGCCCCCGGCGATAATGGCCGGCCCGGACGGGCAGGATCTGCATTCACTTCATATCGTCTAGCGGAAAGCCGGGACGCCCGTGATGTGCTGGCCCAGGATCAGCATGTGTACCTCGTCCGTCCCTTCGTAGGTGCGCACGGATTCCAGGTTGTTGGCATGGCGCAATGGCGGGTGGTCCAGTGTGATTCCGTTGCCACCCAGAATGGTGCGGGCTTCGCGGGCGATCTTGATTGCCTCACGCACATTGTTGAGCTTGCCCACCGAGATCTGTTCCGGCTGCAGTTTGCCTGCATCCTTGAGTCGTCCAAGATGCAGCGCGAGCATGGTGCCTTTCTGGATCTCCAGGACCATGTTCACGAGCTTCTCCTGGGTCAATTGGTAGCCGGCCAAGGGTTTGCCGAATTGCATGCGGGTTCCGGCATATTCGAGCGCGGCCTCGTAGGAGTCGCGGGCCGCGCCCATGGCACCCCAAGCAATGCCGTATCGCGCCTCGTTGAGGCAGGAGAACGGGCCGCGGAGGCCTTGGGCACCCGGGAGGAGGGTCTCCGGACCCAGCCGGACGGCGTCGAACACCACATCGCATTGGATCGAGGCACGCATGGAGAGCTTCGCCCCGATGGCAGTCACGGTGACTCCCGGAGTGCCGGCCGGAACCAGGAAGCCCCGGATACCGTCGTCCGTGTTTGCCCACACCACCATGACGTCGGCGATCGAGGCCATCCCGATCCAGCGCTTCGAACCATTCAGCACCCAGCCGGCGTCGTCGCCCGTCCCGTCGCGGCGCGCAAAGCTGGCCATGGACGAGGGGTCCGAGCCCGCCGTCGGCTCCGTCAAGGCAAAACAGCCGATCAGTTCTCCGGCAGCCATGCGCGGTAGCCATTGCTCCTTCTGCTTTTCGCTGCCCCACTTGTGGATCGCCGTCATGGCCAGGGAGCCCTGGACGGATACGAAGGTGCGGATGCCGGAATCGCCGGCCTCGAGTTCCATGGCGGCGAGGCCGTATTCGACGGCGGTGCGGCCCGGGCAGCCGTAGCCCTCCAGATGCATGCCAAGGACGCCGAGTTCGCCGAGTTCCGACGGCAGTTCCCGGGGGAACACCGCGTCCTCGTACCAGCGGGCGATGTTCGGCCGGATCCGCTGGTCCGTAAAATCGCGTACCTTCTCGCGAAGCTCCAGTTCCTCGGAACTCAAGAGGGAATCGAGGGCAAGGACATCGGAGGTATTCGTCGTTGAATGGCTCATGCCAGCATCCTAAGGCCGGACATGTTCCCCGCAGCGTCCTGCAGGAACCGCCGACGCCGGCGCGCCACCTGCGCCGTGCCAGAATTGAGCCATGGCCGCCGCGGACGTGAACGCAATAGGGCTGCAGCTTCGGGCAGCCAAGGGGATTGGGCGACGCCGCATTCTGGCGGGCCTCGTCCTGGCCCTGCTGCTACCCTCGGCCATCGAGATCGTGGTATCCGCGCTGCAATACCGGAACTTCGCCATGATCATGCTCTTCCAGCTGGCCGTCTCCGCCGCGGTTGCCGCAATCGGGGGGTTGTGGCCGGCCGTGGTGTCCGCCGTCCTCGGCAGTATGCTCTTGAACTATTTTTCGGCCGAACCGGTGGGCTCCCTATCCATCGCGGATCCCGCCACGCTTTTCACTCTGGTCATCTTCCTTGCTGTGGCGTGCGGCGTGGCGCTCGCCGTCGGTTTGGCCACCCGACGGGCCCAGGAAGCCGCGCATTCCGGCGCCGAGGCAAGAGCCCTCAGCGAATTGGCTCTTCGTATCCTGAGCTCGGACGGCAGCCTCGAGTCTTTCCTGGACAAGATCCGCGTCAACCTCGGCATGGAGGCGGTGACGCTGCTCTCCACCTTCGATTCGCCGGACGCCCCCGGGCCCAACTGGCAGGTCCTTGCAAGCTCCGGGCTTCAACCGCCGGTGACCCATGCGGCCGCCGACCATGCCGCCGTCGTCGATCCAAATTACACGCTCCTGCTCCGGGGCGGGCCGCTATCCGAACAGCATCGCCGCATGCTCGCCGCGTTCGGCGCCTTCGTGGTGGCGTTGCGGGAGCGCCAGCAGCTCGTCAAGAGCAGGCAGGACAACGTGCGCCTGGCGGAAGGCAACAAAATGCGGACCTCCATCCTGCGCGCTGTCTCCCATGACCTCCGCACTCCTCTGGCGGGAATCAAGCTTGCTGTCAGCAGCCTGCGACAGGAAGACGTGACCTTTGCGCCGGAAGACGAGCGCGAACTACTGGCCACGATCGAGGACTACGCGGACCGCTTGGATCACCTGGTGGACAACTTGCTGGACATGTCCCGAATCACCGCAGATGCCGTGAACCCGCTGCTGCGCGGACTCGGCTGGCACCAGATCATGCCGGAGGCTTTGCGGGGCGTGCCGGGGGAGCGCATCCGCAACGAGCTTCCGGCCAACCTTCCGTATATAGAGGCCGACGCCGGGATATTGGAACGCGTCGTGGCGAACCTCGTGGAAAACGCGGTGAAATACGCGCCTGACTCCGATGTTGTGCTGGTGGCTCGGACCGGTGCGGGTATCACGGTGGACGGCCGGCCTGCCAGCGAACTGCGGGTGATGGACCACGGTTGGGGGATCGCACCCGCGGCAGTCCTGGAGCTCTTCCAGCCATTCCAACGACTCGATGATTCTCCATCCAGCCGGGACGGTCGCAGCGGAATCGGCTTGGGACTCGCTGTCGCCAAGGGATTCACCGAGGCCATGGGCGGTACGCTCATGGCTGAGGCGACGCCGGGAGGCGGGCTGACCATGGTGGTCACACTCCCTCTGTGGACGGGAGGGCGGCCTTGAACCTCGTGCTGATCGTGGAAGATGAGGCGCAGATCGCCCGGGCGATGCAAATCAATCTCCATGCCCACGGCTACCGTGCCATCACGGTCGGCAACGGCGCAGATGCACTCAAGGCGGCGGCCCAGCAGCCCGTGGACATCGTGGTGCTCGACCTTGGGCTGCCGGACATGGACGGCGTGGATGTGATCAAAGGAATCCGCGGCTGGAGCAGTATGCCCATTATCGTGTTGTCCGCCCGGCACGGTTCGGAAGACAAAGTAGAGGCCCTCGACGCCGGAGCCGACGACTACGTGACCAAGCCTTTCGGCCTGGACGAACTCCTGGCCAGGCTCCGTGCCGCCTCCCGACGCGCGGCGCCCCGGCACGAGGTGCCGACGCTCCAGACCGCCGACTTCCTGGTTGACCTGGCCGGAAAGAAGATCACCAAAGACGGCGTAGAAGTGCGGCTGACGCCCACGGAGTGGAACATCCTGGAATTGCTGGTGCGCAACGCCGGCCGGCTGGTCAGCCAGCAGCAGATCCTCACCCAGGTCTGGGGACAGGCCTACGCCAAGGAGACCCAGTACCTGCGTGTCTACGTTGCCCAGCTCCGGCGCAAGCTCGAACGCGACCCTGCACAGCCCCGCCACCTCCACACCGAGGCCGGCATGGGATATCGCTTCGATCCGTAGCTGCGTACGTAGACTGTAGTCATGGATACCGCATCGTTGCTTGCTGTTTGCCGGGTATACGAGCTCCTGCCCGATCCTGAAGGGTCGGTAGGAGTGACGGCCATTGACAAGCGCCCCGTCGACGGACCGGTGAAGGTCCACAAGCTGGGAATCCACGGAGACATCCAGGCGAGCCGGATCCACCACGGCGGCGAGGACCAAGCGCTCTATGCGTACTCCCAGGCGGATGCCGATTACTGGGCGAATGAACTCCAGCGGGACATGCCTCCCGGGATCTTCGGGGAGAACCTCCGCGTTGCTGGAATCGAGACCAGCGGTGCCGTGATCGGCGAACGGTGGAAGATCGGCCTGGACGTCGAAGTTGAGGTCACATCCCCGCGAGTGCCGTGCGCAACGTTCCAGCGCCGCATGAATGAACCACAGTGGGTCAAGCGCTTCACGGAAGCAGGGCGGGTCGGTACCTACCTGCGCGTCGTGAAGACCGGCACCATTTCGGCCGGCGACTACATCCACAAACTGTTTGTGCCGAAACATGGCATCACGGTGGGGCAATGGTTCAGCAACCCCAACCTCGATGACATGCAGTTGCTTCTCGACGCCGAGGCGGACGGAGAGGTCCTGCTGCAGTCCGACTACCACGACACCTTCGAAAAGCTCATGCGCCGCAACGGGGTGGACGCCTGAAAACTACCCTCGGACGGCCGTCCTGAAGGGCGGTCCTGAGGTCGCTCGGAGCGGGTTTGTGCGCAAGCTCACCGTCGCCGTCGGCAGTTAAGTCGCCACGGGAGCAATCTGTGCCCTACACTTGGAATATCCCCCACTCCGGAAATCCCTTTTTCCTGCCCAATTCTTGAGGCAGGACTGGTCAGTGTTGGGGCCCGCAAAATGTGTGTGGGCAGTTTCATAGGGAGAGCCGGGCGAAGAAAACGCTGTACAGACTGCTGAGATAGCAGCCAAGAGATGCAGCGGGAAGTCCTGCCATGGGATTGCGACAGCGCCGGACTTCTTGCGAGCACCAGAACCTCCTGGTTCTTCTGCCCGCAACGTGTACTGCGGCCAAGCCCAACCGGGCCGCGCCGACTGGCCCCCTATGGATGAGGAAACTTTCCCCTATGCCCGAAAACCTGAACGACCCGTTCGTCGCCGAGTCTGCCGAAGCAGCAGAGACCGCCGTCGAGATCGCCGAAACTGCCCCCGCCGCTGAGTTCATCGAGGCTGCAGCGCCCGCTGAGGCTCCGGCCCCGGTTGAGGCTCCTGTCTTTGCTGAGGCACCTGCCTTTGCTGAGGCACCTGCCTTTGCTGAGGCACCCGCTGAGGCTTCGGCCCCGGCTGCGGCTCAGGCCGAATCACCCGCCGAGGAAGAGGAAGAGGGCATCCGCTTCGTCGACCTCGGAATCGACCCCCGTGTCCTGGCCGCACTGCAGGACGTGGGCTACGAGAAGCCGTCTCCGATCCAGGCAGCAACCATTCCGCTGCTGCTCGAAGGCCGCGACGTCGTTGGCCTCGCCCAGACCGGCACCGGTAAGACTGCAGCATTCGCAGTACCGGCTCTGTCCCGCCTGGCCGAACTCCACGACCTCAACGGCCCGTCCCGCAAGACCCAGGCCCTGGTTCTCGCTCCGACCCGCGAGCTTGCGCTCCAGGTTGCCGAGGCCTTCACCTCGTACGCCAAGCACATCGATGACTTCACGGTTCTCCCTGTCTACGGTGGCTCCGCCTATGGCCCGCAGCTCGCTGGCCTGCGCCGCGGTGCACAGGTTGTTGTCGGTACCCCGGGCCGCGTCATCGACCACATCTCCAAGGGTTCCCTGGACCTGTCCGAGCTGCAGTACCTCGTTCTGGACGAAGCCGACGAGATGCTCCGCATGGGCTTCGCCGAGGACGTTGAGCAGATCTTCCAGCAGACCCCGGAAGACCGCCAGGTCGCGCTGTTCTCTGCCACCATGCCGAGTCAGATCCGCCGCATGTCCAAGCAGTACCTGAACAACCCGGCCGAGATCTCGGTCAAGTCCAAGACCACCACCGGCGCCAACACCCGCCAGCGGTACCTGCAGGTCATGGGCCCGCACAAGCTCGATGCGCTGACCCGCATCCTCGAGGTGGAAGAGTTCGACGGCGTTATAGCCTTCGTGCGCACCAAGATGGCTACCGAGGACCTGGCCGACAAGCTGAAGTCCCGCGGATTCCAGGCCGCCGCGATCAACGGTGACATTCCGCAGCAGCAGCGTGAACGGACTGTCGACGCACTGAAGGAAGGCCGCATCGACATCCTGGTGGCCACCGACGTCGCGGCCCGTGGCCTTGACGTTGAGCGCATCAGCCACGTGGTCAACTACGACATCCCGCACGACACCGAGTCCTACGTCCACCGCATCGGCCGTACCGGCCGCGCAGGCCGTAGCGGCGACGCCATCCTGTTCATGACGCCGCGGGAGAAGTACCTGCTGCGTTCGATCGAGAAGGCCACCCGCCAGCCGGTTGAGCAGATGCACCTGCCCACCGCCGAGACGGTCAACACGTTGCGTCTGGGTAAGTTCGCGGACAAGATCACGGAGACCCTCGAGTCTGAGGACGTGGCCGCGTTCCGTGACTTGATCTCCTCCTACGAAGAAGAGCACAACGTTCCGGCTTCGGAGATCGCCGCTGCACTGGCCGTCATGGCACAGGGCGGCCAGCCGCTCCTGGTCAAGGAACTGCCGGCTGCACCGGAATTCCAGAAGCGCGAGCGCTCCAAGGACGGCTTCGGTTCACGTGGCCCGACCCGCACCCTGACCGAGGGCAACGCCACCTACCGGATCGCCGTCGGACGCCGCCAGCGCGTCATGCCGGGTTCGATCGTTGGCGCCATTGCCAACGAAGGCGGCATCTCCTCGGCACAGATCGGCGGCATCGACATCCGCTCGGACCACTCCCTGGTGGAGCTTCCGGCGGACCTGAGCCCCGAGCAACTGCGTGCACTGTCCCGCACCCGGATCGGCGGCGAGCTGATCCACCTCGAGCTGGACAACGGTCGCAAGCCGGCCTCTGACCGTGGCGGCGAGCGCGGCGGTTACTCCGGCGGCAGCCGCGGCGGTGACCGTGGCGGATACTCCGGTGGAGACCGTGGCGGAAACTTCAAGGGCAACGGTGGCTTCAAGAAGGAGTTCCGTAAGACTGAAGGCGACCGTGGTGGTTACTCCGGTGGCGAGCGTTCTTCCGCTGACCGTGGCGGCTACTCCGGTGGCGAGCGTACCTCCGCCGACCGCGGCGGCCGTTCCTACAGCGAGCGCAGCAGCGCCGGTACGGGGACGGGCAGCTTCGGCGGCAACGGCGCACGCAAGCCGCGCACTGGCGGCGACGCAGGAAACCGCGATTTCAACCGCAAGGGTAAGTGGTAAACAGGACTAGTTCCTGGGTTTTTGGTCAGAGGCCGGCTTTCGAGCCGGCCTCTGGCTGTTTAACGGCGGCCTAGGTTTATCGGTGGCCACGGGCACCGCGCCTAGGCTGTACCGTTTTCCCCATGTTTGCCGGCCCAAAGGCCCATGAATGACGGACTCGCCGTGTCGGAAACGCTTTCCCAAACCAAAGAAGGGGAAGACGGTGCGGGCCCACCCTGAACCCAAGCCGGCGGGAACGTGAATTTCTGCTCCAGGAACAGTTCGGCCTTTGAGAGGTGGGGCTGGATGCGTAGGATCGGTCTTGCTACGGACGCCGGGGCTTCGGGCGTTGGTTGACCACGGGTGTGGAAGGTAGGTTCATGGGATTCCTCGATGGGTTGAAGAAGAACCTCGGTTTCGACAGGTCCGAGCGGAAGGCGGCTGGACGGGCCTCGGAGGCCCCGCAGGAGGCTGTTGAAGCCTCAACGGGGGAGACGGTCCAAACTGCCGGGCCGGACCCGTCAGCGGAAGCTCTCGCGGCTCCGGGCGCCGGGGTGTCCGACGGCGATGCTCCCGCCGCCAGTGGAGCGCAGGTCGCCGAAGTCGTAGTGGAGGCAGACGATACCCTGAGCGGCATCGCCTTGCAGTTCGGCGTTGACTTGGATGCCCTGATCGCAGCGAACGCGGATACCGTGCCCAACCCGGACCACATCTACCCGGGCCAAGTGCTCCGCCTGCCCTAGGGACCTGCTTCGCAGGACGATTGGGTCCGCCGCTAGATGGTGCTAGTTACCTCGTAGTGCTTGACGGATACGATTGTGGTGTTCGAAGGCTGTGTGGCGTCGGCACGGAGCCGGTTGGCTGCCTCGACGCTGCTTTCTATCGCTTCCTTAGTGTCCCAAAGCGTGATGCTCATGCCTGTCCCGGAGTCCGCGTCCAACAAGAAATACGCCCCTGTCAGTCCTGCGAGTTGCTTTACGCCTTCGATGGCGTCATCGAACCCCTTGCGAAGTGCTTCCCCATCGCCGTCGAAGGAGTAGTTGCTTACCCTTGCATACATGGTAAAACCTTCCTGAGGCCACCCCCGTTCCAATGTACGCGCGACGGTGTTGGCTGGGAAGAGCATCAGGGAGAGGGCCTTTGCAAATTGTGTCGGCGCCGTTTTTCCCTGTCCCGCAGCCGATTTGTGGCCTGAGAAATCGTCCGGTAGAGTATTTACTCGTTGCCCCCCTAGCTCAGTGGTAGAGCGCGTTCTTGGTAAGAACGAGGTCACCGGATCGATTCCGGTGGGGGGCTCTGAATGAGGGCCTGTGTCAAGGCGGTTTTTGACCGGCTTGGCATGGGTTTTTCTCATTCGTGGCGGTGTAGCTCAGTTGGTTAGAGCGCACGACTCATAATCGTGAGGTCGGGAGATCGAGCCTCCCCACCGCTACCAAGAAAATCCCCGCTACGGCGGGGATTTTTTCATTCCCGTTATCGTTGCAAATCGGCCAACTATAGCCATGACTGCAGCCATCTTTATATTTCCGGCCAGCCGGAACCTCACCTTGTGCCTCGCGTGGTCAGAGATAAGGTCAGCTACGTGCGGAACAACGGCCCCGAACTCATCCAACAGGCCGCCTGAGCCCGCTACCTCTGCTAATTGTCTGTCTATGGTGTCAGACTGTCCTACTTGGCACGCACGCAAAGAAACGCAACGCTCGAGACTCATCGACATTTCCGACACGCCGCACCGGAATTTCATCTGCGAGACAACTTGGCGGATGGCTTTGACCCCTACGATGAAGCGTCATCACTCGTCTATTTAGGAGATCCATTGTCGCACCAGCAGCAACAGACCACCCAGTTTGGAAGTGCCGTCCCGCTTTGGGCCCCGTACTACGGTGCGCCCATCGGTGAGGCAGCACGCCGGTTCTTCAAGAAGTACGCCACCTTCACCGGCCGGGCCAGCCGCAGCGAATACTGGTGGTGGGCCCTTATCTCCGGCGTCGTCATCATCGTGCTGAACATCATCATGTCCGTGGCTGGCTCAGCGGGCGCAACCGTCAGCGACTCCGGGTCCATGGTCCCGGGTCCCGGCATGATCGTCGGTGTCGTCCTCCTGGTCATCTGGGGCCTGGCCGTCGTCGTCCCGTCCGTGGCCCTCGTCGTCCGCCGACTGCACGATGCAAACTTCAGCGGCTGGATGATCCTCATCGGGCTCGTTCCGTTCCTCGGGAGCCTGGCGTTGCTGATCTTCATGTTCCTTCCGGGCAAGCCGGAAGGCCAGCGGTTCGACGTCCCCGCCTAGTCCAAACCAGAGGACACACTGAAGGGCCACCAACGTCATGTGGGTGGCCCTTCAGTGTGTCACCGGCGTCCAAAGGCCATAACAATGGCTACCACCGCCGCGACGATTAGCACCGCCGCAACCCAGATCCATTGTTGTCCGTCCACGTTCGCCCCAATCTCAGGTCTTGCTTCAGTCTCCCAAAATGGCGGTTATAGAGCGAGTTCTGAGACGGCACATCTTGGCCAGGGGACAGCCCCCGATTATCTGCCGGGGATGTCACACTCTGGCTGTGGAAGAAGGCAAGTTCTGGAAGCCTACGCGCTCGCCTGCTCCCGGACCCGTCGTGGCTCCGGTGGATCCGGCGGCCGTGGAAGGTGCGACTCAAGCCCGGGAGTCGCACCAGTGTTCGTGATGCTGGACTAAGACAAGGGCGAAAGCCATGAAGTGCCCGCGTTCGCGCGTGGACACGGGCGCAACGTGTTGTTCTCAGTGCCCCGGCCGATGAGTCTACTGCGAGGGCCGTAAAGAGGTCCGGGTGGAAGCGTCCAGGGTGTGACGCCGGACAATCGACCTGTGTGAGCGTTAACACCAAATCATCCCCTAAAGGGGTGGTGAGGGCCTTTCGCCCCCCGGGGTCCTCGAGGCTGCAATAGGAACTCGGGCACCTGTTCTGAAGCGTCTATTGCCCTATGATTGCGGAAGGGTCTCCGCCGAACCCGGCGGCCCCAAAGGACACTGGCTGGGGGCGGGTTTGAAAGATACTGATGAACGCGGTGCCGCAGCTGTCCTGATCGCCCTGCTCATGGTGGTGCTGCTGGGTTTCGGAGCCATCGCCATTGACGTCGGCAACCTTTACGCCACGAAGGCGAAACTCCAGAACGGAGCCGATGCGGGGGCCTTGGCGATCGCCCAAGACTGCGCGACACGGGGCACGATCCTGTGCACCCCGGCCGCCGCGGGGAAGGCCCTGCAGCTGGCCAAGGCGAACGCCGACGGCGGCCTTGCCAACGCGGCCGCCCCGGCCTTCCCCAGCCCCGGCACCGTCGTCGTCGATGTCTCGGCCCAGGACGCCAACGGGAGCGGAGTCTCCCTGGGTCTGGCAAGGATCTTCGGCGTGAACCGCACCGACGTCAAGGCCGAGTCCACGGCGAAGTGGGGGTCCCCCTACGGCGGGACGGTCACCCTGCCGGTCACCTTCTCCGAGTGCCAGTTCGACCTGTCCGGAGCGATCCAGGTCCTGCCGATCCACGGAACCACGACCTGTGTCAGTTCCAGCCCGTCGGGTCACATCATCCCCGGAGGGTTCGGCTGGCTGCAGTCCGACACCGGAAAGTGCGGGGTGACAGTTTCATTGGCCAACCCTCTGGTTCCGTCCAAGCAGGGTGTCAGCGAACCCGGGCAGTGCTCGGCCGTGTTTGATTCCCTGGAAAACCAGGTCATCATTCTGCCCGTCTTCGACGACGTCGACAGCAACGGCAACTACCACATCAAGGGCTTCGCCGCGTTCCAGCTCCTTGGCTTCAATTTCCCAGGCCACAGCTGGAACAACAACGGTTCCCCCAGCTGCAAGGGCAGCTGCAAAGGCCTGATCGGCAAATTCGTACAGTTCACCAGCCTGAGCAACTTCACCCTGGGTGGTCCCGACCTCGGCGCCAAAGTGGTCCGTCTCAGCGGCTGAGGAGCTCACCTGGCCGGGGGTGGTCCCGGCCGTGGCCGGCGCATCATCGCCGCGATTCTGGCCCGCATCTCCCGCGGCCGGAAGGGCTTGGTGATGAAGCCGTCGGCTCCGGAGCGGAGAGCAGTGAGCAAGTCGGTTTCGTCGCTTCGGTCAGTGACTATGACGATGTAGGCGTTGCTGAACCGGCGGATGCGGCGCAGGATCTCGAATCCGTCAACGTCCGGCAACCCAACGTCCAAGGTCACAACAGCGGGTTTCTTGTCTCGGACAACTTCAACGCCTTCGCGGCCGTCGGCTGCTGTATGGACTTCAAATCCCGACTGGAGCATCACTCCCTCGAGCATGTTGCGCATGTCCGCGTCGTTTTCGATCACTACAGCAATATCTAATTCGCTCATGGCCCCATCCATGTGTGCCTGAATAATCCCGCCTACGACCATCGCCGAGACGGTATTCAGAGCTTTAGCTCCTAAGCTACCTCATGGATCGCACCCCCTAACTGGCAGCTCGCCGAACAGCTCAAGACACGAAAACGGCCCCCCACAGTGGACGGTGAGGGGTTGAACGTGTGTAGTTGTGGGCGCGGATACAGATTCTGGTCCTCCGCAGCGTTGCGCAAGCTTCGGGTTGGATCTTCAGTGCGTGGCGTCGGATTCTGCTAAGTCATTCGAGTTGGCAAAATCCGACGCCTTGGAATCATGGCCCCGGCGCCTGCGGCCGAGGGAATCATCGAGCAAAATCGGACGCGTGTTGCCAATGCTGCCCGCCGTCACCGGAACCGGACCTAGTTGAGTGCGATCACCAGCATCTGACTGGTGCCGGGGATGCACGTCTGCAGTACCGCCCGAGGAAAGCCGCCGAACACTGCTGCAACATTGTTGGTGGTCCCACCCAGCGGCACCTGGCCGCGTGCTGTCACTGTGTACGTACCGTATCCGGGGATGCTCACCGTCTCGCCGACGCCGATGCCCGAGAACCGTGCCCACCCACCGCAGAAATCATGTTCGGTAATGAAGAGCGAATAGGCGTCCGTGGGGGTGAAGTGGATCGGCCCAATGCAACTGTCCACAGCCGCCTGGCCACCTGAACCCGCAACATAGATGGTCCGAACCGCCGGAGCCGGAGCGGCTGCCGCTGCCACAGAGGTTGAAGCCGGTGGGGTCGCGGCAGCGACCGGCGGTCCCGTCAACTTCAGCACCTGTCCCGGCACGATGACCGAGTATGCGCCAAGCCCGTTGGCTGCCAGCATCCCGTTGACGTCCACCCCGAACCTGGCGGCTATCGAGCCTACGGTGTCGCCGCTTACAACTGTGTAGGTGTTTGAATCGGGGGCAGGCGTGTTCACGGCCGCCTCGACCGGTGCAGGTGCAGGTGCTGGCGCGGGTGCAGGCGCCGGTGCTGGTGCTTGCACGGATGGCGCTGCCACCGCGGTCGGTGCCGGGACAAGCGCGGGCGCGGATGCGGGCGCTCCGGTTTGAGGCGCTGCAGCTGCGACGGGTGCAGGCGTCGGCAGCGGAACGGGACCCTGGGTCGACGTCGCGCTCGCAGTGGCGCTCGCCGCCGCGGCCCCGGAACCCGCACTGGGGGCGACCGTGACGCTGATACCGGCCTGCGACACGCTTGGTGTGTGGTCTTGCGTAACTACGGCAACAAAGACGAGCGCTGCCACAAGCATCCACGTGATTATCGATGCCTTGTACCTGGTGAGGGTTCTCAACCCTGTGGATATCAGGGTGAAGGCGCCGCCTCCGCCGATCCTGTTGTGCCCATACTCCTGCTGGTACATCTCAAGTCCCGGTGTGTTTCATCGTTTGGGGGGTGGGTCGGCTGACCGGGAAGGTGATACGCAGGTGCACAGAGGGTGCTCCGTGAGACTCTTTTGCTCAAGTGCGCGGCACGGATGAGTCTCTCAATCCCTCACTTCTGGATAAATCCATCAATGGGATGAATAAAAGAGATTTCCTTTTCCTGCGCAGGTGCCTAGAGTCTACGAATTCGAAATTTCCTGCACACGAGTGAATGCCACTTGAATTTCTTTCCACGCCTACGTCGAACACTCGTTTTGGCTCCCTCACTAGTGGCGTAGTGGCGTAGTGGCGGCGCCGGCACTCGATCCTCGGCCCGCCGCACCCCTTTGCACGGACGGCCTTCGAGGAACGCTGGTCATATTTATTTCCGGGGATTTCTGGGAAATAGGCAGAGCTAAGCGCAGAAGCGAGCCGATTTTTCGAGAATTATCCCGTCTTGGGGAGGGCTTGACCACTGCGACAGAATGGGTCCATGAGTCGAATCGCAATCATCGGCGGCCACGGCAAGGTGGCCTTGCAACTGTCCCGCATCCTGAGCGACGAAGGTCACGCGGTCACTTCCTTCATCCGCAATCCGGAACACGCCCCCGACGTCGAAGTGACGGGTGCCGCCCCGGTAGTCCTCGACGTCGAGAATTCGACGACGGCGGAGATCGCCTCTGCACTTGACGGCCACGACGCCGTGGTGTGGTCCGCCGGGGCAGGCGGAGGGAATCCGCAACGTACCTATGCAGTGGACAGGGACGCCGCCATCCGCTCGATGGATGCCGCGGCGCAAACGGGCGTGGCCCGCTATGTGATGGTGTCCTACTTCGGCGCAGGACCCAGCCATGGCGTTCCCGAGGACAACAGCTTCTACGCCTACGCGGATGCCAAGGCCGCCGCGGACGAGTACCTGCGCGCGACTGATCTCGACTGGACGATCCTTGGCCCGGGTGCGCTGACCAGCAATCCTGGGTCTGCGCTCATTGAGGTAAGCCCCGCAGACCCGGGCACCGGGACCGAAACTTCGCGGGCCAATGTTGCCTTGGTGGCTGCCGCCGTCCTGGAACTGCCCGAGACCATCCGCCGCACCATCGAGTTCAGGGACGGCTCGGTACCTGTGGTCGAGGCCCTCACGGCGTCCTAGCCGCACCCTGCTGCACCTGCCGAGCCGGGACGGCACCTACCGGGATATGTTGGTAGGGCAAGTCCCTCGGCAGGTGCCCGGGACGCTGCCGCTACGACGTCTGGGGAAATCGGGAACATGGACCAGTTGGCACTCATTGTTGGATTGCTGCTTGCAACGGTCGTGGCCGTGGGCTTGGGGGACCGCTTGCGGCTCCCGTACCCGGTGCTGATGCTGTTGCTGGCTGCGGCGATGGCCTTCATCCCGGGCTTCCCGGACTTTGAGCTTGCGCCTGAACTGATCCTCCCGATCTTCCTCCCTCCGTTGCTCTTCGCGACCGCCCAGAAGAGTTCCTGGGCGGTCTTCCGGGTCCGTTGGCGGACGCTTCTGCTCATGGCGGTGGCGCTGGTTGTGGTTTCGACGGCGGCCGTTGCCGGAGCCGCGTGGCTGATGATTCCAGGGATCGGCATTCCTGCGGCGATCGCACTCGGTGCCATGGTGGCTCCGCCGGACCCCGTTGCGGTTGAATCCGTTGCCGGCCGCGTCCACATGCCGCGCAGGCTCATCACCGTGCTGCAGAGCGAAGGGCTGTTCAACGACGCCGCCGCGATCGTGATCTTCCAGGCGGCGGTGGCGGCGACGGTCTCCGGCACCAAGCTGGGGGCCGGCGTCGTGCTCCAATTCGTCATCGGTGCTGCCCTGGCCGTCATTGTCGGCATCGCGATGGGCTGGTTGACGAGGCTGATCACCAAGCTGGTCACCTCCATGGTGGCCCGAAGCGCCGTGACCCTGGTGATTCCTTTCGCCGCATACATCCTGGCTGAAGAGCTGCACGCCTCGGGGGTGATCGCCGTCGTCGTCACCGCCCTCGAGACACAGCGGCATGCGCGGTCGCAGGACGCGGCGGAGCGCGTCACGCGCACCGCATTCTGGGATGTAGTGGAACTCCTTGCTACGGGCCTGGCGTTCGGCCTTGTGGGGCTGGAGATCCGGCATGTGATCCGGGACGAAGGCGCAGCCATTTACGGCATGATTGGCCCGGCCGTGGCGGTGTGCGTGCTCGTGTTCGTTGTCCGGTTCGCGTGGCTCGGGCTTTTGGCAATCTCGGCCCGCAAACGGAAGAACCTCCTGCAGCCCACCTCCCCCAAGGAGGTCCTGATCCTGACCTGGTGCGGCATGCGGGGCCTCGCGACGCTCGCACTCGCCTTGGCCCTTCCGCTGACTATTGCCGACGGCAGCGACTTCCCTGCCCGGCACGAGATCCTTGTCATCGCCTGCGCCGTACTCCTCGCCACCCTGGTGCTGCCGGGGCTGACCCTTCCGTGGCTCATGCGCGTGCTCAAGGCATCTGAAGACGGTTCGCACGAAAAGGACGCCGCAAGGCTCTTGGCCAAACGCGCCCAGACCGCTGCCATCTCTGCGCTCAAGGAACACGATCTAATGAAGGAGTTGCCGGCGGACAAGGTGGCCCTCGTCAAGGAAAAGATGACCCGCCTGCATGCCGAGCTGCTTGACGGGACATTGAAGAATGAGTCGGACGCTGAGAAGCGCCAACGCGGCAGGGAACTGGCGATCGCAGTCCAGACCATAGCCCTCGACGCCGCGCGCCAGGAAGTGGTCGCGGCGCGGAGCGAGCCCGGGATGGATCCCGAGGTGGCGGACCGCGTGCTGCGCCAGCTGGACCTCCGCACGATGGCCATGCCGGACTAGCCGCCGGCGCCGATGGGAAACGGCCTGACAAGCCGCTGAGGGGCCTAGGCGCGCCGCAACACCAGATCCAAGGAGTTCTTCTCTACGTGGTCCAGTGCGTGGCGCACCGCGCCGATGCCCACAATCGCATCGCCCAATGGAGATGCCGCCAACCGCGGGGGAGTGGCGGTGTACGCAGCCAGCTTCCGCGCGGCCGGCTCAAGAAGGACCCACGCCGAATCTGACACCGCGCCGCCGATCACCACGAGCTCCGGGTTGAGCAAGATGGCCACCGTGGAGACCACCCGGGCCAGCCGGTCCGAAAGCCGGTCCAGGATGCCCAGCGCCACCTTGTCACCTTGGGCAGCGGCGGCGAAGACGTGTTGTGCGGTG
Organism: Arthrobacter sp. GAS37; assembly: GCF_044908325.1. Lineage (NCBI taxonomy): Bacteria > Bacillati > Actinomycetota > Actinomycetes > Micrococcales > Micrococcaceae > Arthrobacter > Arthrobacter sp. GAS37. Next base: position 37,518 of record NZ_JBIYDB010000027.1, on the reverse strand, counting down.
ACCTCGCGGCCCGGCTCGGCCGCGGTCCGTAGCGTGGTTTTCGACTTTCCCTCCAAGGCTTCCGCTGCCCATAGCCTGGCCAGTGCGGCGAGGCCGTCGGCGGAGCCCACGCCGTCCACCATGTCCAAGTAGGCCATCTCACCCGCGCCGCCGCGGCTGCCATGAAGTAAACGGCCGGATTCCACGAGGCCCGCACCGAAACGCTCACCGGCCAGGAGCACGGCCAGGTCCTGGACGCCGCTGCCGGCGCCGCGCCAACATTCGCCCAATGCCGCCAAGTTGGCATCGTTCTCCAGCATCACCGCCCATCCGTGTAGATCGTGCAGGGCCTTCTTCAGGCCGACGTCGAACAGGCTCCAGAACGGCTGGCTGACGAGGATGTTTCCGTCGCGGCCCACCGGGGCGGCGAGCCCGACCGTCACCGCAAGGACCTTGTCCGGTGCCACTCCGGCGGCCTCGAGGGCCAGCAGCGCGGTTTGGCTGATGACGCGGATCCGTTCCTCCGCTTCGATCTCCCTGGCGCGAAATGGCTCGCTGGCCCGTCCGACGGTCCTGCCGCGCAGATCGGCCACCACCACGGTGGTCTTGAGGACGCCGACGTCGATTCCCAAGACGCAGCCGGCGCTTTCGTCGAGCTCGAAGCGCCGCGCGGGGCGGCCTTTCTGGTAGGTATCGGAATCTTTTTCCAGCTCGCGGATCCAGCCCCGGGCCATGAGGTCTTCGCACACGGAAATGGTGGTTGCTCGGGTCAGGCCGGTGGCGTCCATCAGCTCCGAAACAGTCACGGCGTTGGAGGAACGGATGGCTCCGAGCACGGTGGCCGCGTTGAACCGCCGGAGCATCTGCGGAGTGGCAGTCGCGATTTCAGCCATGGCTGTTGACCTCCTGTAGGTATGCGTCACATAATACTTGAGGCACTAAATTTAGATTCTAAATAAAAGTCCCATCCATCGAAACGTCGACACAGAACAGGATTCCCTTTGTCCTCCACCGCCACCATGGCAACCCACACCGACTCTGAGCGCATGGCCGATCCCAACTGGTGGCGCCAAGCGGCTGTCTACCAGATCTACCCTCGCAGTTTTTCGGATGCGAACGGCGATGGCCTGGGCGACATCAAGGGCATTACCGCCAAGGTTCCGTACCTGAAGTCCCTCGGCATTGACGCCGTCTGGTTGAGCCCGTTCTACCCCTCGGCCCTTGCTGACGGTGGCTACGACGTCGACGACTACCGCAACGTGGACCCCAAGTTGGGCACCCTGGTCGACTTCGATGAGATGGCGGCCGCCCTGCACGCTGCGGGCATCAAGTTGATCGCGGACATCGTCCCGAACCACTCCTCGGACCAGCACGAATGGTTCAAGGAGGCTCTGGCGTCCCCGAAGGGCTCGGCAGCCCGTGAACGCTACATCTTCCGCGACGGCCTGGGTGAGAACGGCGAACTGCCCCCGGCGGACTGGGACTCGATTTTCGGCGGCCCGGCCTGGGAACGCATCACCGAACCGGACGGCACTCCCGGGCAGTGGTACATGCACATCTTCACCAAGGAGCAGCCGGACTTCAACTGGGACAACCCCGAGGTCCGAGAGGACTTCCTGAAGACCCTGCGCTTCTGGTCCGACCGTGGCGTGGACGGCTTCCGCATCGACGTCGCCCATGCCCTCACAAAGGACCTGCCGGAGGTGCTGCCCTCCAAGACCGAGCTGCCCAAGGAAGGCGACAACGCTTTGGGCGCCCACCCGTTCTGGGACCGCGACGAGGTGCACGAGATCTACGCTGAGTGGCGCAGGGTCTTCAACGAGTACAACCCGCCACGGACGGCCGTCGCCGAAGCGTGGGTCCACGCGGACCGCCGCGCCCGCTACGCCAGCCCCGAGGGACTGGGCCAGGCCTTCAACTTCGACCTCCTCCAGGCCGATTTCGATGCAGGCCAGTTCCGCACGATCATCACGAAGAACCTGAGCGAGGCCGCCGCATCCGGTGCTTCCTCGACCTGGGTCTTCTCCAACCACGACGTCGTCCGGCACGCGACCCGCTACGGCTTGCCCGCGGGTGGTGGCCGTGACGGCTTGGGCCAGGACGGCAAGGCATGGCTGCTCGACGGCGGTTCGGCCGCCGACGTCGACGCCGAACTCGGCTTGCGCCGTGCCCGCGCCGCGTCGCTGCTGATGTTCGCCCTGCCGGGCTCCGCATACCTGTACCAGGGCGAAGAACTGGGACTGCAGGAAGTCGGTGACATCGTGGCCGGCCAGCGCCAGGACCCCGCGTTCTTCCGCAACCCGGGAGTCGACGTCGGCCGCGATGGTTGCCGTGTCCCGCTGCCGTGGACCAGTGAAGGCTCGTCGTTCGGCTTCGGCGATGGACATGCCCACTTGCCGCAGCCTGAATGGTTCGCGGGCTACGCCGTGGAGGCGCAGGAGAACGTTCCCGGCTCCACGCTGGAGCTGTACCGCAAGGCCCTCGAACTGCGTTCGGAACTGCGGGCGGCCGAGGATCTTGAATGGATCCCCTCCAGCAACGAGTCCGTGCTGCACTTCGCGCGGCCCAACGGCTGGCAGTCGATCACCAACTTCGGCACCGAGCCGGTGGCACTTCCGGAAGGCACCGTCGTCGTGAGCAGCGCACCGCTCGACGGCGGCAAGCTCCCGGCAAACACGACGGCCTGGATCGTCTAGTCCCCTACCACCCCTGACCGCTGACCCAACTGGCCCGCAGTTAATGTCGTTTTGAAGGCTGCAAACGACAACAACTGCGGGTTAGTTGCATGTGAAAGAGTTTGAAAATGACTGCAAAAAGCAAAATCGCGTCCGGCCGGCTCATCTATGGCTGCATGGGCCTCGGAGGTCCTTGGGAGGGCAGCGAATACGGCGCTGCCGAAGTCGATCAGGCCGCGGCTGCGATCGAAGCCGCCATGGGCATCGGGATCACCCTGTTCGACCACGCCGACATCTACCGCAGCGGTAAGTCCGAGGCAGTCTTCGGTGAAGTCCTGGCCAGGACGCCAGGGCTGCGGGAGAAAATCCAGCTCCAGACCAAGTGCGGAATCCGGCTCGGCCAGCCCGGAGTCGAAGGGCATTACGACCTGAGCAAGGACTCCATCCTGGAACGGGTCAATGGAAGCCTGGAACGGTTGCGGACCGACTACGTCGACGTGCTGCTGCTCCACCGCCCCGACCCGCTGATGGAACCCGCGGAGGTGGCGTCCGCCGTCGGGCAGCTCATCGCGGAAGGCAAGGTGCGGCAATTGGGCGTGTCCAACATGTCCGGCGCGCAGATCGCCTTCCTGCAGGACCAGCTTGAGGTGCCGATCGTGGCCAACCAGCTGGAAATGAGCCTGCACCGACGGGCCTGGCTCGAGAGCACCGTCCTGGTCAACCACGACGACGCCCTCGGCTACAGTTTCCCGCACGGCACTTTGGAGCACTGCGTCGGCCAGGGCATTGAGCTGCAGGCCTACGGTTCCCTCGCCCAGGGCAGGTACACGGGCTCGACGCCGGTTTTCCCGACTGCTGCGGACACTGCGACTTCCGCTCTTGTCGCCCAACTCTCGGACGCAAAGGGTGTCACTCCTGAGGCCGTGTTGTTGGGGTGGCTCATGAAGCATCCGGCACGTATTTCCCCGGTGCTGGGCAGTTCCAACCCGGCGCGGATCGATGCCTGCGCGGATGCTGCCGCAGTTGCCGCAGCCATGACGCGGACCGAGTGGTACGGCCTGTGGGTGGCTGCGCGGGGCAGCAAGCTCCCCTAAGCGCGTTAAGCCCAACTGACCCGCAGTTGTTGTCGTTTTGAGGGTTCATAACGACAACAACTGCGAGTCAGTTGGGCTAAGGCAGCTACAACAACACATGCGTGCTACTACAGCGGTGCGACAACGGAATAGGTGCTTGAGTCACCCTGGATCGATTGGCTCTGCTTGCCGTCCACACCGACCGGGATGTCGCCGGCGACAGTCACGCGGTTGAGCTTGCGCGGCTGGCCGTCGTAGTTGTCGGGGGCGTAGTGCTGGGTGATGCGGTTGTCGAAGAGCACCAACTGGTTCGGTTCCCAGTTCACGCGCACCACGTTCTCCGGTCGGGTGACGTAGGCCTGCAGCAAGCGGATGATGTCCTTCGACTCCGTGTTGGAAAGCCCCACGATCCGCAGGCGCTGCGCGAAGCCCCCAATGAACAATCCGCGCTCGCCGGTCAGGGGATGGACACGCACCACGGGGTGGGCGGTTTCGAACTTGATCCGCGTGAATTCCTTGCGGCGCTCATCGGCATTCTCATGTTTCAGGTTCTTCGGCACCGAGTAGTCGTAGTCGTTGGTGTGGATCGCCCATAGCGTGTCCGCGAAGTTCCGGAGCTCGTCCGGCAGGTCCGCGTACGCTCCCGCCGAAGATGCAATCAGGGTTTCGCCTCCATACGACGGAAGGTCGATGCTGCGCAGGGTGGAAGCCTGTGGCGGGTTGACCACGAATGTGACGTCGGTGTGCCAGTTGTTGGCCGAACCGTTTTCGCTGTCCACGGGCAGTACGTTCTCTTCGCCCTCCACGGAGGCCACGGTCGGATGCGCCGTGGTGAGCGGGCCGAAATGGCTTGCGAATTTCACCTGGGCCTCGTCGCTGAGAATGTTGGCCTCGCGGAAAACGAGGGCCTTGTGTTCGTTGAGCGCGGCCCGGATCTGCCCCGCGGTTTCCGGGGAGAGATCGCCGCTGAGGTCGAAGCCACGGATTTCGGCGCCGATGCGGGATCCGAGCTTTGCGAATTCCAACTTTGTTTCGGTGATGACGGACATTTTTGTTCCTTTTCTGTTGTGACTTACGGGATAGATGGATTGACGGTCAGGACCCGGACCCGACGGCGGTCCGCCAGCGGGAGAAATGGCGTTCCAGGGCCACGAGGAGGAAATTCACGGTCAAGCCCAAAAGGGACACCGTGAGAATGCCGGCGTACATGTCCGGTATAAGGAAACTGCTCTGGGCATTCACGATGAGGTAGCCGAGCCCCGCCTTCGCCCCCACCATTTCCGCGGCGATCAACACCAAAATGGAGGCCGTGCCGGCCATGCGGATTCCCGTGAAAATGGTGGGCACCGCGGAAGGCAGGATCACCTTGCGGAACAATGCGAGGCTCGAGAGGCCGAGCGATTTCGCGGCCCGGATGAGCAGCGGATCCACGGTCTTGACGCCCGCGATCGTGTTCAGCAGGACCGGAAAGAACGCCGCGTACGCCACGATGCTGATCTTTGACTCCTCGCCGATCCCCAGCAGCAGTGTGAAAACAGGCAGCAGGGCAAGGGCGGCAGTGTTGCGGAACAGTTCCAAGAGCGGGTTCAACACCGAATTGAGCCGTCCGTACCAGGCGATCAGCAGACCGAGGGATACGCCAGCCACGAGGGCCGCTCCGAATCCCGATACCGAACGGGTGAGGCTCGCGGCCAAATGCCCCTGGATGCTGCCGGATTCGAACAGCTTGCCCCACGCGGCCAGGACCTCGTGCAAGGGCGGCAGGAATACCCGGGTTGACGGGCTGGCCAGATATGTCGGCCCGAGTTCCCATAGAGCCAGGAACGCGATGATCCCCGCAGCCTTCCACAGGCCGGAACCGGTGCGGGCGGCGGCTGTCCGCACGAAGGCGAGTATCGCCGTCGTGCTCCAACGCCCCGCCTCAACAGGACCGGAGTGCCCGACGGCGGGCGCTTGCTTGGGCGGGGCGCTCGCCGCAGGCTGTTGCGCGAGTGTTGTGGTCATCAGGCTGCGCTCCTTTCGAGAGTTGTTCCCGGAACTTCATCCGGGGCCGTGCCGTCCGGCAGGATCTTGCGATGCCCGGCGTTCTGGGCCAGGCGGACTTCGTCGTGCAACAAGGTCCAGACCTTGTGCCGTTGTTCGACGAAGGCGGGGTGCGAGCGGATGTCGTCCTCGCCGGCTCGGTCCGGGATGTCCACGTCCACGATTTCCTTGAGCCGTCCGGGCCGGGCGCTGAGGACGGCGACACGCTGCCCGAGGTACACGGCCTCGTCGATGCCGTGCGTGATGAACACGATCGTCTTGCCCGTGGCCCGCCAGATCCGCAGGAGCTCGTCCTGGAGCTGTTCACGCGTCTGGGCGTCCAACGCCGCGAAGGGTTCGTCCATGAGGAGCACATCGGGCTCATACGCGAGGCTCCGGGCAATTGCCACTCGCTGCTTCATGCCGCCCGAGAGCTCATGCGGGAAACGGTCCTCGAAGCCGGCCAAGCCAACCAGTTTGAGGTATTCGCTTGCCTTGGCGGCACGTTCGCGGCGATTGAGCTTGCGCCCGTCCGAGCCCCTGCCTTCGAGCCCGATCGACACATTGGCCGACGCCGTGCGCCAAGGAAACAGCGCGTACTGCTGGAAAACCACGGCACGGTCCTTCCCGGGTCCCGTCACAAGCTGGCCGTCCACCAATACCTCGCCGGAGGTGGGCGCGGACAGGCCAGCCAGGAGGTCCAGCAAGGTGGTTTTGCCGGAACCGCTGGGCCCCACCAAGGTGAGGAACTCGCCGTCGCGCACGTCGAGGCTCAAGGAGTCGAGGGCGGTGAGCGTAGTGGGCTCTTTCGCGCCGGTCTTGCCAGTCGCGCCGGGCTGGGAGGTCTTGGCGCCCTTGGAGCCCTTGCCGGGGCGGATGGTGAATTGCTTGGTGACATTGCGGAGGCTGATTTTGGCGGTCATCGCTATCCCTTCGCTGTTCTTGTTGGGGTGCTTGATTCGAGGTTGTTGAACTTGTTGGTGTAGTACTTCGACGGTGTGAGATCGTTCTTGACGATTCCCGAGCTCTTCAGCCAGGCAGACCAGCGGGTGAAGTCCTCGTCCTTGATCACGCCGTTGTCGGGTACTCCGGGGCTCTTCCAGTACTGCAGGTTCGCGGTGCTCTCATTGCGTCCTCGGGCGTCGATGATCTTCTTGAAGCGCGCGATCACTTGGTCGCGCGGCGTCTCGGTCTCCCACTTGATCGCCTTGGCCACGCCCGTTGCAAAGGTCCGCGCCGTGTTGGGGTTCTTTTCGATGAAGTCGTTGCGGAGCACGTACTGTCCGCCGGCGAAGGTGCCGAAGAGTTCATAGTCGTTGAAGAGGGAGCGCAGTCCACCGGCGGCAACGGCATGGTCCTGCAGGACCCCGCCCAGGCTTCCTACGTCCACCTGGCCGCGTCGTACGGCTTCTTCGGTGTCGTTGGGCGCGAGCACGACCAGTTGTACTTGCTTGATTTCGTCCTGGCTGAGGCCGTTCTTGCTGAGGTAGGTGTTGATAACGGCTTCGGAATGGGCGCCCAGGGTGTTGACTGCGATCTTCTTGCCGATGAGGTCCCTGGCGGTTTTGATGGGGCTGTCCGCCTTGACGTAGAAGCCGTTGAAGGTCTTGGCATCTTCGCCGTAGTAGTTCACGACGGCGGTCACCGGAGCCCCGGCCTCAACCAGCTTCACCACTGCCCCGGCGAACGCTCCGCCGAAGTCGGTCTGGTTGGTGGCTGCCGACTGGATGTCCTGGGGACCGCTGATGGTGTTGCCTACCCAGTTGAGTCTGATGTCACCCAGGTAACCGAGGTCCGCCGCCAGTTCGGGGAGGCCGACGTTGTTGGCCGAGCCTTGGTAGCGGAGCTCTCTGACTTCCGGTTGACCGGCTGTCTGACCTCCCGCCTGGTCTCCCGCTTGGGCATTGCCGCCGCAGCCGGTCACCGTCAGCGAAAGTACGACGGCTGCCGCGACGCTTAGCAGGGGCTGGTGCAGTTTCATAGGAGCTACTTTCTGGGGAGTGGATTTCGTTGGTCCGGACGTGGTCTCGAGTAGACCGAACTGCCGGTGGGAACGATGTAAGCGCATGTCCACTGCTCAGGGGAAGCCCGGCAGTAACGCCCGGAAACGCCGGGAAACCGGGGGAAATCCGGCGAAATGCCCGCGCAACTCCGGGCAATGCAAGGACACATTTCGCTTCGCGTCGCGGGGTTGAGCCGCGTTGAGCTGCGGGCTCCCCAAAGCGCGCCAAACCCAACTGACTCGCAGTTGTTGTCGTTTTGACGGCGCATAACGACAACAACTGCGAGCTAGTTGGGGCGGGGTTGCCTGTCACAATCGTTTTGTTCGTATTGATGCTCACACCGGTGCCAGATTCTTAGCGTTCCTGGCGGCTGGCCGGATACGGTAGATACATGACGTCAAGCACCGCCGCCGAGTCCATTCGGTCAACCCGCAAAATTCCCGCAGACATTGCCCGTTCCTGGCTCCTCGTGAACGCCATGAAGACGGAGCTTTTCGACCAGTCGGCGTTGTCGCGCGCGGACGCCATCATCCTTGACATCGAAGACGCTGTGGACCCCTCCCAGAAGGACATTGCCCGCGACAACGTCATCAACTGGCTGACCGAGGGCGGCCAGGCTTGGGTCCGCATCAATGACGCCACAAGCGCGTTCTGGGCCGATGACCTCGCCGGTCTGCGTGGCACCCCCGGTCTGTTGGGCGTCATGCTTGCCAAGACCGAGTCCGCGGATCAGGTCACCGAGTCCTTCCACCGCATGGACGGCAAGACCCCGGTGGTCGCCCTCGTGGAATCGGCCCTCGGCATCGAGGAAGCCAACCACATCGCCCGCGCCCAGGGTGCCTTCCGCCTGGCCTTCGGTTCGGGTGACTTCCGCCGGGACACCGGCATGGCCGCCACGCCTGAAGCGATGGCCTACCCGCGTGCCAAGCTCGTCGTCGCCAGCCGCGTCGGCAACCTGCCGGGCCCCATCGACGGCCCGACCGTCGGCACCAACCACCCGATCCTGCGCGAGCAGACCGGCATTACTGTGACCATGGGCATGACCGGCAAGCTCTGCCTGGCCATCGACCAGACCACGGTCATCAACGAGGTCATCAGCCCCACGCCGTCGGACGTCGCCTGGGCCACCGACTTCATGAACGACTTCGAAGCCAACGGCAGGGTCATCCGCGACGGTTCCGACCTCCCGCGCCTCGGCCGCGCCGAAAAGATCATGAAACTCGCCGTGGCCTTCGGGGTCCAACCCTCCCTGTAAGGGCACCCACCGACGCTCGCTCACTTATGTCCGGCTTTTTCAGGACGCTCGCTCACATATGACGGCAATTCCCGAAACCCTCCTGCAGACGATCTGAGCGAGGGTCCGCCCACAACCGTTGATAAGTGAGCGAGCGTCCGCCCACAACCGTTGATAAGTGAGCGAGGGTCCGCCCACAACCGTTGATATCTGAGCGAGGGTTTATTGGAGTCGCGGGGATCGGCGGTGTTCGGTTGCCGACGGCGTTCCCGTCCACCGACGCTCGCTCACTTATCTCGGGTCCTGACTGGACGCTCGCTCACTTATGTCGGGTTTCCGGCCCTGCAGGACCCGCCGTTCTGACAAGTGCCCTAAACTTGGGTGGTGCTGAACGAATTCTGGGCTACTGCCTCTATCGCCTACAAGACGCTGGTTTTCGGCGCGATGGGGCTTATCGCAATCGGGATCATCCTTACGATCATCGGCAACACCTCCCATAACCAAGGCCTTGCGCTGACGTCATTGTTCGTGATCGGGCTCGGCCTGGTCCTGCATGTCGTGGGCATGGTGGTCCGCGGACAGCAGGTCCGCAAGAGCTTGAAGAAGTAGCCTGCCGGAGCATGGCGATGACCAAGCATGCGGTGGTGATCGCCGGAGGAGGCCCTACAGGGCTGATGCTCGCAGGCGAACTGGCGTTGGCCGGCGTCGACGTCGCGATTGTCGAGCGGCGTGCAAACCAGGATCTCGCCGGCTCACGTGCGGGCGGTTTGCACTCACGCACCATCGAGGTCCTCGATCAGCGCGGAATCGCTGATCGGTTCCTGTCCGAGGGGCAGGTGGCCCAGGTCGCGGGGTTCGGCGGCGTCCGTTTTGACATCAGCGACTTTCCCACGCGGCACAATTACGGGTTAGGGCTGTGGCAGAACCACATCGAGCGCATCCTGGCCGGCTGGGTGGCCGAGCTGGCGGTCCCGCTCTATTACGGACGCGAAGTGACCGGTTTCGCGCAGGACGAGACCGGCGTCGACGTCGAGCTGTCCGCCGGCGAGCCGCTGCGCGCGGAGTACCTCGTCGGGTGCGACGGCGGCCGCAGCCTGGTCCGTAAAACAGCCGGAATCGAGTTCCCCGGGTGGGATCCGACCACTAGCGCCCTGATCGCCCAGGTCGAGATGGCCGAGCAGCCGCCATTGGGCGTCCACCCCAACGCCTTTGGCATCCACTCCTTCGGCAAGCTGGACTACAAGATTCTCGACGGCAAGGTGGTCTACGCGGATGGCGGGCCCGTGGGGGTCATGGTGACCGAACAGCATGTCGGACCCACCACCGAACCCACTCTTCGTGACTTGAGCGAGGCGCTCATCGCCGTATGCGGGACGGATTACGGGGTCCACAGTCCCATCTGGATTTCCAGATTCACCGATATGACCCGGCAGGCCGCGAGCTACCGCGACCGACGGGTCCTGCTCGCCGGCGACGCCGCACACGTGCATGCCCCGGACGGTGGACAGGGCCTCAACACGGGTGTGCAGGATGCCGTGAACCTGGGATGGAAGCTGGCCCAGGTGGTCAAGGGGACATCGCCGGAAAGCCTCCTCGAGAGCTACCACGCGGAGCGCCACCCGGTGGCAGCCCGCGTGCTGCGCAACACAATGGCGAGTGTCGCGCTTCGCCGACCGGACGAACGCACGAAGGCCGTGGGCGAGGTCGTTACCGAGCTCCTCGGCATGGAGGAACCGCGCAAGCGCTTCGCCGCGATGCAGTCCGGCCTCGATGTACATTACGACGTCGGCGAGGGGCACCCGCTGCTGGGACGCCGCATGCCCGATCTCGACCTCGTCACCCCGAGCGGCCCGTTGCGCGTCTTCAGCCTGCTGCACGATGCCCGGCCGGTGCTCCTCAACCTTGGCGAGCCCGGCGGCATCGACATAGCGCCGTGGGCAGACCGCGTTCAGTTGGTCGACGCCACATACCTTGGTACCTGGGAGCTTCCGGCACTCGGGGCGGTCGCTCCTCCCGCCGCTGTGTTGATCCGGCCTGACGGATATGTGGCCTGGGTGGGAGACCGGACCCGGCTGGGCCTCGCTGACGCGCTCACCACATGGTTCGGACCGCCTGCCGCGGAGTAGCGGCCTGCCTTCGATGCTAATCCGGAGACACGTTCCGGGCCGATAGGGTTGGACTATGACTATTAACCCGGATTTGCAGGGCCGCAGTTACCCTGCCGCAGAGGTGTACGACGTCGGCCGCGAAAAGATCCGGGAGTTCGCCCGGGCCGTGAAGGCCACCCATCCCGCCCACTTCGACGTCGAAGCCGCCAAGGCCCTTGGCCACAGCGACCTCGTCGCCCCGCCGACCTTCGCGATCATCGTCGCCCAGCGGGCCGATGCCCAGCTGATCGAGGACCCCGATTCCGGGATCGACTTCAGCCGCGTGGTGCACGCCGACCAGCGCTTCACGCACCACCGCGCGATCGTTGCGGGGGACCGGTTGCGGGCCGAACTGCACGTCGACGGCGTCCGTGCCATGGGCGGCGGGGCCATGATCACGACGCGTTCGGAAATCTTCGCTGTCCGCGAGGACAACCAGCGCGAAAGGGTCGCCACCACCACCTCGTCCATCCTGGTCCGCGGAGAGGGACAGTAACCATGAGCTTGAAACTTGAAGAACTCACCGTCGGGCAGGAAATCGGTACCCGCAGCATCGAGGTCACGCGCCAGGACCTGGTCAAGTACGCCGGCGCGTCCGGCGACTTCAACCCGATCCACTGGAACGAATCCTTCGCCACCGCCGTCGAACTTCCCGGAGTCATCGCCCACGGTATGTTCACCATGGGCTCCGCCGTGCAATTGGTGAGCGACTGGGCCGGCGACCCCGCCGCCGTCGTCGACTACCAGACGCGCTTCACCAAACCCGTGCTGGTCGCCGACACCACCGGTACCAGCGAGCCCGGTGCCGTGATCGAGGTTGCCGGAGTGGTGGGAGCGCTCGACGCCGAAGCCCGCAGCGCGCGCATCGACCTGACCGTCACCTTTGCCGGCCAGAAGGTCCTCATGAAGTCCCAGGCAGTTGTGAAGCTCGCTTGAGCCGGCTGCAACAATCAGCACCTCGCGCCACCGCGGCGGAATTGTCGCGGTGGCGCAATGCTGTGGTGGCCGCATACGGCGCCAGCGGCCTGGCCTTCTCATCCTGGGTCTCCCGCTTGCCCGCGATCCGCGATGGGCTGAACCTGACGCCCGGCACGGTAGGGCTCCTGCTGATGTGCATGACTGTGGCATCGTTCCTCTCCGTGTCCGCATCCGGGGTGATCGTGATCCGGCTCGGATCACGACTGACCACGCGGATCGGCGGCGCCATGGTTGGCCTGGGACTTGCGGTTGCCGGTTTTGGCACGTCTGTGCTGGCCAACCCGGTGGTCGTGGCGCTTGGACTCATGGTGACCGGCCTCGGCACGGCCAGCTGGAATACGGCATCCAATGTAGAGGGAGCGTCGCTGGAACGCGCCCTTGAACGGCATATCATGCCCCGGCTCCACGGATCCTTCAGCCTCGGCACCGTTGCGGGCGCAGGGCTCGGCGCTTGGGCTGCAGCCGCGGGACTGCCCGTCTTTTGGCATCTGGCCGCGGCCGGCCTGGTGGTCGCGGTCTCGGTGGTGACAGCCGCTGCCTGGTTCCGTGCGGATATCACCCGCCATTCCACTGCACGAGGTCCCGCAAAGGCGTTCAAGTCCGGAAAACCGGACACCTTTGAAGATCCTTCAACCGGCCCCTTGCCCATCATCCAGCCGGGCCAGCAGGGACCGGCCGAACCATTGGACAGCAAGCGCGTGGTGGCGCGAGCGTGGCGCGAACGGCGGACCCTCCTGCTTGGATTGCTCGTCCTGGGGCTCGCCTTGGCTGAGGGCGCGGCGGGGGACTGGGTGGCCTTGGCGTTGGCCGATGGCCACGGTCAATCCGATGCCGCCGGAGCCATCGGCTATGGAATTTTCGTGACGTTCATGACTGTGGGCCGCTTTGCCGGGACCGTGGTCCTGGACCGCTTCGGACGGGTGCCCGTGATGCGTTGGTGCTCGGCCACGGCTGTGGTCGGGCTGGCACTCTTTGTCTTCGCCCCGGTGCCGTGGCTCGCCTTCGCGGCCCTGGCCATCTGGGGTCTGGGTGCCTCTTTGGGGTTCCCGGTGGGTATGTCCGCTGCCGCGGACGATCCGGCGCACGCAGCGGCCCGGGTTTCGGTCGTCTCCACGATCGGCTATGGGGCTTTCCTTTGCGGTCCGCCGCTGTTGGGGTTGCTGGCGGAGCGCTTCGGCATCCTGCATTCTTTGCTCGCCGTCCTGGTCCTGCTCGTCGGCAGCTTCTTTCTGGCGCCCGTCTCGCGGAAGCGCGCGCCTGAACCAGCGCATTCCTGACCCGGCGCATCCCTGAACCGGCGCGTTCCTGAGTCGGCTAGGGCAGTCAATCCCCGCTAGGCTTGTTTGGTGACCCAGACGATGCTTTCCGAACTGACCACGGCCGCCGTTGGTGGCCCTGCCGGCACCTTTGTAGAGGCCCGCACCGAAGCGGAAATCATCGACGCCGTCCGCTCGGCGGATGCCGTTGGCGAGAAATTGCTCATCATCGGCGGGGGATCCAACCTGCTGGTCTCCGACGCCGGATACCCGGGCACCGTGCTCAAGATCGCTTCGCAGGGCTTCACCGTCAGCTCGGAGGATAGCTGCGGCGGAGTCTCTGTGGTGGTCCAGTCCGGGCACAACTGGGATGCCTTCGTGGAGCACTCGGTACTGCACGCGTGGTCCGGACTGGAGGCGCTCTCCGGCATCCCCGGAGCAACGGGCGCCACTCCTGTACAGAATGTGGGCGCCTACGGTGCCGACGTCTCCCAGACCATCGCCGCCGTCCGCACCTGGGACCGCGAACGCAACGCCGTGCAAACCTTCACCAACTCCGAGCTCACGTTCGGCTACCGGGACTCCATCCTCAAACAGACCACCATCGAGGGCTCACCGCGTTATGTGGTGCTGACAGTTGAATTCCAGCTGCCGCTCGGACGCATGAGCGCGCCCATCCGGTACGCGGAGCTGGCCCGGTCCCTCGGGGTCGAGGCCGGAAAGCGTGCGTATTCCAACGACGTCCGGCGCGAAGTCCTGCGGCTGCGTGCCTCCAAGGGCATGGTCCTGGACGCTTCGGACCGGGACACGTATTCCACGGGTTCCTTCTTCACCAACCCGATAGTCCCGGCGGCAGCGGCCGCGTCACTGCCTGAGGGAGCGCCGCAGTACCCGGCCGGAAACGATGGCCTCGTCAAGCTGTCGGCAGCCTGGCTGATCGACCAAGCCGGCTTCGGAAAGGGCTTCGGACTGGAACCAGCTAGCGTCTCCGGCGGCCGGGCCTCGCTGTCCACCAAGCACACCCTGGCCATCACCAACCGGGGAGGAGCCAGCGCGGAGGACATGGTGTCGATCGCGCGCGAGGTGCGCCGCGGCGTCGTCGAGCGTTTTGGCATTGAGCTGCACCCGGAGCCGCTACTGATCGGTTTGGCCCTGTAGGAACCCGCGAGGAACGCGCTTCAGCGCTTTCCGCTCGGGAGGACCTTGTTGAGGAGCAGGAATGTCAGCCCGCAGCTGGCGGCCCCCAAGAGGAAGATCTGGCTGAAAGCTATGCTCTGCGGCGACGGACCGCCGGGCGAAATCCAGCCGGCTGCCGCGAAGCCTGCGACGCCCAGGAGCATGACGACGGCGGCAAGCAGGAAGCTGCGCACTTGATCGCTCGCGCCTGTCTGGAACCCTGGTTCGGGATCGTCAACGTGCCGGTCGGACGATGGCTGGCATGCTGCGGCAAGGCCCAGGAGGAGGGCTGCGGCGCCGGTGGCGGCGAGTCCCACCTCTTGGACAGTCTGCATCGACGGGGACAATCGCACCCCAGCGCCAACAGCTATTGCCAAGCCGCAGACAAGCCCGACGGCGGCGGCGCACCAACCAGCGGCCGCTAACCGCCGGCTGAGCGGCCGCAGCAGCGGACCTAACTCACCGAACAGCATTCCCCTAGCGTAGGAGGGCCCGCTGGAAGGCCCCTGTGAGCGGGATGGGAGTTCCTCCAGCATGCTAATGAGGACCGAAGCTGTCCGCCGTGCGTCCTATGATGGGGCCATGGCAGCTTCGGCGAAGATCAGCGTCACTCCCAAAGTCATGGGCAGGCTGCGCCTTGCGAGCCAAGGATTGCTTGGGGGATTCAGCAGCCCGGAGGAATGCGTCTCCAGGATGGGCGCCATGCAGGCCCAAGACCTCGCCTCGGCGTTCTGGGCGGTGGGGCAGCGGGTTCCCGGTTCGGGCCTCTCGAAGGTGTTGGAATCGCTGGAGAACGGCACAGTGGTCCGGTCCTGGCCCATGCGAGGCACGCTGCACCTGGTTCCACCGCAGGACTTGCGCTGGATCCTGGCCATCACCACCGAGCGATCCATGCGTTCGGTTGCCGCACGGCACCGGGAGCTCGGCATCGACGACGCAGATGTCGCGACCTGCCGGGACCTTGCACTTGAACGCGTCGCCGGAAGCCCAGGCGCCACGCGCGAGGAACTTTTCAAGATCTTCGAATCCGCAGGCCAAGTGACCACGGCCCAACGCGGGATCCATTTGCTGTGGATTCTGTGCCAGAACGCTTGGCTGGTCCAAGGACCTCCGGCCGGCACGGCAGGCAAAGCGCTTGGACAGCAACTATTCGTGGCCTTCGAGGAGTGGATTCCGGAATCCAAGGGCTTGGGCCGTGAAGAAGGGATTGCCGAATTCCTGCTCAGGTATATACGCAGCCACGGACCGGCCACGCTCTTGGACTTCGCGTGGTGGAGCCAGATCCCCAAAGCCGAGGTCCGGGCAGCCCACGAGGCTATTCGCAGCCAACTCGTTGAAATCGTCTTCCGGGAAAGGTCCTATTGGCTGTCGCCCGAGACGGCAGCACTGCTCGACGACGGCGTCCCCGGCTCGCGGACGGTCCTCGCCTTGCCTGGATTCGACGAATTCCTGCTGGGGTATACGGACCGCAGCCTTGTCCTGCCCCCGGAGCATTTCCAGAAGGTCGTTCCGGGCGGCAACGGGGTCTTCAAACGGATGATCGTGTCCGGCGGCGAAGTGGTGGGCACCTGGTCCCGCAGCGGTAGCGGCCGGAGCGCCGTCGTCGTGCCCGAACCGTTCGCCCCGGAAGGCCTGACTCCGGCGGCCAAGCGCTCCTTCGAAATCCAGGCCGCGAAGTACCTGCGGTTCATGGAGAGTTGAGGGCACCCAACTAACCCGCAGTTGATGTCGTTATGAGCCCTCAAAACGACATCAACTGCGTGGGCCCACGCCGCCAGGGTTCCCTGGCCGAGCTTGCGAGGCGAGGGTGGCGGTGGGGATGAAAAGCAGGACTCCTAGAGGGTGCCGGTAGCGATCTTCAGCATGCGGCGCAGCGGCTCGGCAGCACCCCAGAGGAGCTGGTCGCCCACGGTGAAGGCGCTGATGTATTCAGGGCCCATCTCGAGCTTGCGGATACGGCCCACGGGGATCTCCAAGGTGCCGGAGGCAGCTACCGGGGTGAGGTCCGCCATCGAGGCTTCCTTGGTGTTGGGCACAACCTTGGCCCACTCGTTGTCAGCGTCCAGCAGCTTCTCGATTTCTGCGACGGACAAGTCCTCGCGCAGCTTGAGCGTCAGTGCCTGGGAGTGGGAGCGCATGGCGCCGATACGGACGCAGAGGCCGTCCATGACCACATGGTCCTTGCCCGGCTTTCCGTTGCCCGTGCCGAGGATCTTGTTGGTTTCCACCCCTGCCTTCCACTCTTCCTTGGACTGGCCGTTGCCGAGGTCGGCGTCGATCCACGGGATCAAGGAGCCTGCCAGCGGTACGCCGAACTGGGTGGCATCGACGCCGGAGCGCTGGGTCGCCAGGACCTTGCGGTCGATCTCCAGGATCGCGGAGGCGGGATCGTCCAGTTCGCTGCTGACTTCGTTGTTGAGGGTGCCGAACTGGTTGAGCAGTTCGCGCATGTGGCGGGCGCCGCCGCCCGAGGCCGCCTGGTAGGTCATGGAGGTACCCCACTCGACCAGGTTGTTCTTGAACAGGCCGCCGAGCCCCATGAGCATGCAGGAAACCGTGCAGTTACCGCCGATGTAGTCCTTGACGCCGCCGGACAGGCCTGCGTCGATGACGTCGCGGTTGATGGGGTCCAGCACGATGATGGAGTCGTCGTTCATGCGCAGCGTGGACGCGGCATCGATCCACAGCCCATCCCAGCCACGGCCGCGCAGCTCACCGTGGACTTGCTTCGTGTAGTCGCCGCCCTGGGCAGTGACAATAATCGGCAGCTTGGCAAGAGTCTCAATATCGAACGCGTTCTCGAGCTTGCCTGAGCTGCCTTCTGCTGTACCAGCGAATGACGGCGCGGCACCTCCCGCGTTCGAGGTGGAGAAAAATACCGGGTTGATGTTGGCGAAGTCGCCCTCTTCCTGCATGCGCTGCATCAGGACCGAGCCGACCATGCCACGCCAACCGACCAGTCCAACGGACGGATTAGCTGCTGTAGTCATTGGACTAGTCTAGACTTTCGCGGCTCCCGGCCGCTGTCGGTTACGTCACGAGGAAATCCGCGACCTACCCAACTGGCTGGCAGTAGATGCCGTTTTGGGGGCTCAAAACGACACTTACTGCGAGTTACTTGGGCGAGTTGTCTGGTTCTTCCAGCAGGGCTGCCTTGCGGGCGCGCAGGGCGTAGAAGGCCCCAAAGGCGAAGACCTGGGTCACCACTATCAGGACGATGATCCCGAGGATCTTGTTGCCGCCCAGGATCATGGTGAGCCCAACGATTGCGGACAAGAGCGCGAAGAGCGGCAACAACATGTAGCCGAGCACGAACAGGGTCTCAGGTTTCTTCAGCATTCTCAGTCTTCCGTCCGGCGCCACGTGGCGATCCGGTAGTTGGTGCCGTTCTTGGACGTCAGCCAGCCTTCAGCCGGCTCCGTCGCCTCAAGATTCCAGGCCTCGCCAAACTCCGGCGCGAACGTGTCGCCGTCGGTGTCGGAATCGATGACCGTGATGACGGCGACATTCGCGATATCCACGGACTGCCGGTAAATCTCGCCCCCGCCAATAATCCAGACATTCTGGCCGCCCGGTGCGAACTGGGACTCGAGCAGGGCGGCGTCAAGGGAGGAGACCACGACGGCGCCACGTGCTTCGGGCGAGTCCGCCCAGCCGTGTTGCCGGGTCACCACGATATTGGTGCGGCCGGGCAAGGGCCGGTACTTTGCGGGAAAAGACTCCCAGGTTTTCCGGCCCATGATGACCGGATGTCCTGTTGTCAGCCGGCTGAAGTGCCGCAAATCTTCGGGAACGTGCCAAGGCATGGTTCCGCCCTTGCCGATCACTCCGCTGCCGGTCTGTGCCCAAACCAGGCCGATCCCGTTGAGCGATTCCGCGGCCTTCCCGGAGGAAGGCGACTCCGCGGCAGGAGTTTCGTGGGTGTTCATACCGCCACGGGCGCCTTGATGGAGGGGTGATGGCGGTAGCCGACCACCTCGAAGTCCTCGAAGGTGTAGTCGAAGATCGAGTCCGGCTTGCGGGCGAAGCGCAGCCGCGGAAACTCGTAAGGCTCCCGGGAGAGCTGCTCGGTGACCTGCTCCACGTGGTTGTCGTAAACGTGGACGTCTCCGCCGGTCCAGACGAAGTCGCCGGGCTCAAGACCCAGTTGCTCGGCCACCATGCAGGTCAGCAACGCGTAGGAAGCGATGTTGAAAGGAACGCCCAGGAACATGTCGGCCGAACGCTGGTACAACTGGCAGGACAACTTGCCGTCGGCAACGTAGAACTGGAAGAAGGCGTGGCAAGGCGGCAACGCCATGTCCTTGATCTCGGACACGTTCCATGCCGAGACGATGTGCCGGCGCGAATCCGGGTTGGCTGCCAGGCCCTTCATGACTTCGGCGATCTGGTCAATGTGCCCGCCATCGGGGGTCGGCCAGCTGCGCCACTGTACGCCGTATACCGGGCCGAGTTCGCCGTCGGCGTCCGCCCATTCATCCCAGATGGTGACGCCATGCTCCTGGAGCCATTTCACATTGGATTCGCCGCGGAGGAACCACAAAAGCTCCAGCGCGAGCGATTTGAAGTGGACCCGCTTGGTGGTTATGAGCGGGAAACCCCGGCTCAAATCGAAGCGCAGCTGGCGGCCGAAAACGCTCCGCGTGCCGGTGCCCGTGCGGTCCGACTTGTGCGTGCCGTTGGCCATGACGTCACGCAGGAGGTCTTCATATGGGGTTGGGATGCTCACGCACCCAGCTTACTGGAGTCAGTCGTCGAAGGGCTTGATCTGTTCCACGGCCACTACGCGTTGGCCGTTTCCCCGGGCCACGTGGCACACGATCATCTCGCCAGGCGCCAGGTACGGATCCTGCGCGGGCAGCATCTCGTAAAGCTCCGGGCCCATGCGATCGCCGAGCTTCTTCAAGATGGTGGGGAGTGCCGGCCTGTGAGTGCACAGCGCAACCGCGCGCTGCTTGTCGAACAAGCCCTCGACGACGGCGGACGTCTTCTTCGGACTCCGTTCGTGATTGTGCTCTGTCAGGGCCTCCACAAGTTTCACCTTGGCTCCGGCTGACTTGGCATACGGTGCGATGGTGGATACGCACCTTGCCCAGGGACTGCTCACGATCCGGAGCGGCTTCCACACGCCCAGAAGCCGTTCCACGGCGAGCGCCTGCCGCAGGCCCGTCACGGCCAGCGGCCGGCTGCCTTCGGCCTTGGACCAGGAGGATCGTGGCTTAGCCTTGGCATGACGGACCAGAATCAGGGGCCAGGTCTCCAACTCACCGTTCAGGTGTGCCTTCGCCAGCGCCTGGAGGGGGCCCACATCGGTGGGGTTGCTCAGGAAACGTGCCGCTTTGTCCGGCGCGGCCCACATGTAGGCGTCCACTTCTTCGCCGTCCGGCTTGATGATGGACCCGTTGACCTGCGTCGCCCAGTAGTGCACCACCTTCAGCCCGGCAGCCACATGGTAGTGCGTCGGAGGAAGCGGGATCCCGAGGGCAGCGTTGAGGCCGATCTCTTCCCTGACCTCGCGGACGGCGCACTCCGGGATGGTTTCCCCGGCGTCGAGCTTGCCCTTGGGCCAGGACCAGTCGTCATACTTAGGCCGGTGTATCAGCAAGACCTCAAGAGCGCCCTTGGTGACGCGCCAAGGAATGGCGCCGGCCGCCGTGACGGCGATCGGCTCCCCGGGATGGTCCGTCTGGTCTGCAACAGGTGTATCGCTCTTCAACTTTTCGCTGCCTACCGCCGGGCAACTGCACGTTGGCGGGACCGGGAGGCAAGCAGCCAGGACTGGATGTCCAACAGCGGCGTGCCGTCTTCGGTCTGGTGGAACCTGGTCCAGTGGCCTTGGTTGTCGAGGTGCCAGCTGGCAGTGCCCGGGTCCATGTAACGGCGCAGCAGGTCCATGACCTCGGCTGTGTCTTCGCGGTTGGAGAGCTGCACCAAGGCCTCAACCCGGCGGTCGAGGTTACGGTGCATCATGTCCGCGGAGCCGATGTAGACCACGGGATCGTTGGCATTGGCGAAGGCAAACACGCGCGAGTGCTCCAGGAAGCGGCCCAGAACGGAGCGGACCGTGATGTTCTCGCTCAGTCCAGGCACCCCCGGGCGCAGCGAGCAGATGCCACGGACGATGACGTCAACCTTTACCCCGGCCTGCGACGCCCGGTAGAGGGCATCGATGGTGGCCTCGTCAACCATGGAGTTGACCTTGATCTGGACCTTGGCGGCGATCCCCGCGCGGGCGTTGCGGATCTCGGTCTCGATCCTGTCGATCAGCCCGGACCGCACCGAGCGCGGCGCCACGAGGAGCCGCTTGAAGGTTGACTTGGGGGCATACCCGGAGAGCTGGTTGAAGAGCTTGGACAGGTCCTCGCCCACCTGCTCATTGGAGGTCAACAAGCCAAGGTCCTCGTAGTAGCGGGCCGTCCGCGGGTGGTAGTTGCCTGTGCCGATATGGCAGTACCTGCGGAGTCCATCCACTTCCTGACGGACAACCAGCGACAACTTGCAGTGCGTCTTGAGTCCCACGATGCCGTACACCACGTGCACGCCGGCCTGCTCCAGTTTGCGGGCCCAGGAGATGTTGGCCTGCTCGTCAAAGCGGGCCTTGATCTCCACGAGGGCCAGGACCTGCTTGCCGGCCTCGGCGGCGTCGATCAGCGCGTCAACGATGGGGGAATCGCCGGAGGTGCGGTACAGGGTCTGCTTGATGGCCTGGACCTTGGGGTCGGCGGCCGCCTGCTCCAGGAAGGCCTGGACCGACGTCGAGAACGAGTCGTACGGGTGGTGCAGCAGGATGTCGCGGCGACGCATCGCCGCGAAGACGTTGGCGGCTTTGGAAGTCTCGGATTCGTTCAGGTACCGCGAGGTGTGGGGCACGTGCTTCGGGTAGTGGAGGTCGGCGCGGTCAATTCCGCCGATGACCGACAGGCCCCGGAGGTCCAGGGGAGCCGGAACGGAGTAGACCTCGGATTCCTCGACGCCGAGTTCCCGCACCAGGAGCGCACGGATGTTCGGGTTGATGTCGGTTGTGACCTCAAGCCGGACGGGCGGGCCGAAGCGGCGGCGCAGCAGTTCTTTTTCAAGTGCCTGCAGGAGGTTCTCCGCGTCGTCCTCTTCAACTTCCACGTCCTCGTTGCGGGTGACGCGGAAGGAGTGGTGCTCCATGACTTCCATTCCGGGGAACAGCTTGTCCAGATGCACCGCGATGACCTCTTCGAGCGCGATGAATCGTGCAACGCGGCCCGGGACCGCGCCGGCACGCGGTCCGTCGATCGAGACGAGCCGCGGCAGCTGGTCCGGAACTTTGACGCGGGCGAAGAGTTCCTTGTCGCTCACGGGGTTGCGGACAATCACGGCCAGGTTGAGGGAAAGACCGGAGATATAGGGGAAGGGGTGGGCAGGATCGACGGCGAGGGGGGTGAGGATCGGGAAGACCTTCTCGCCGAACATAATGCTCAAGCGGTGCTGGGCCTCGTCGTCGAGTTCGTCCCAGCGCATGAGGTGGATGTGCTCATAGGCCAGAGCGGGGCGGATCTGCTCGGCAAACACGCGCGCGTGGCGTTCCTGCAGCTTTCGGGCGGCATCGCCGATCTGCTCCAGGACTTCGATGGGGCTCAGCCCGGCGGGGGACGGTACCGCGAGTCCGGTCGCGATGCGGCGCTTCAAGCCGGCAACCCGCACCATGAAGAATTCATCCAGGTTCGAGGCGAAGATGGAGAGGAAATTGACCCGCTCCAGCAGGAAGAGGTCCGGATCCTCCGCGAGCTCAAGAACCCGGGAGTTGAAGGCGAGCCAGCTCAGCTCGCGGTCCAGGAAGCGGTCCGGAGTGATGTCGCCTTCCGGCTCGAGGGAGGGTGCAAATTCGGGAATGTCGATGCGGTCCTGAGTTGCCCGCGCAGCCGGGACTTCGGAAGATCCGAAGCGGGGAGGCAAGGTTGCGCCCTTGACCTCGGTTTTGGTGGTTCCTACCGGGTCCGGGTTCATCGGGCTCTCCTTCGTTCAGCGCGGGGGTTTGATTCAACCCTACAAGGATTCCACGTGCCGGAATCCTAGATTTCCTAGCCTTTCAGATACGCCTTGGTTCCGGGTTACTTCCGGCTTAACGGCGCATACATGACATCGACGTCCCAGCGTACGAAGCCTAGCTTCTGGTAAAGGGCGACTGCCGCGGTGTTGTCGGCGTCCACGTACAACATCACGGAGTGCAACTCGTGGCTCTGGAGATACCTGATTCCGGCGACGGTGAGCGCTTTGCCAAGCCCCAGACCCTGGGCCTCAGGCGTCACACCTACGACGTAGACCTCTCCGATGGCCGGATGGGGTCCTTGCCGGGGGTGCACTTTGGTCCAATGGAAGCCGAGCAGTTCCCCCGCCGGGTTCACGGCCAGCAGGAAACCTGCGGGATCGAACCAGTCCTCGGCCATCCGGGCTTCCAGGTCGGCCCTGGTCAGCGACCCTTGCTCGGGATGGTGGGCAAATGCCGCCCTGTTGGCGGCCAGCCAGGCGGACTCATCCTGACCCGGCACGAAGGCGCGCAGTGAGACTCCCTCAGGCAGGCCGGCGTCGGGCAGTTCCGCAGTGGAGGACATGAGCCGCATCTTCCACAATTCGCGCGCCGGGCCGTAGCCGTAGCGCGCCGCAAGTTCCGCGGCGGCCTCATGATTCCCATGGGACCAGGCGTTCAACCCCTCAAGACCGCGGCTGTCCCGGAGCGAGTCCAACAGCCTGCCTGCGACACCCTGGTTCCGGTAGCTGGGGTGCACTGCCATTTCCAGGACTCCGGTCCCGTCGTCCGCTTCAACCACGACGGCGATTCCCGCCAGATCCTGGCCGCTTGCGGGATCGGACTCCTCGTCCGGGGCATACAGGGCCAGTGCGAGCACCGAGTGGTCGCCGGCATCGGCTCCGCGCAGCATGACCAGGGTCTGTTCGGACAGCGGGGGATTGCCGTCCGACTCCTCGGCAGCAGCGGCGAGCGTCTTGATGTCTTTCAACAACTCGTTGTCCGACGCGCCTTTGACGACGAGGACGGGCCAGTTCTCCGGGTGCGCAGGGCTCATGCTGCAAGGCTATACGTCTCCGGCCGGTTTGGCGGGATGGATTTTGCGGGCACTGTCTTGGCCGTGTAAGGTCTATATCTCGTCCGGCTTCGCGAAGCAGGATACGAGGGGGATCCACCAGTGGGGTGGCCTCGATACGTTCGACCCGTATGTCCTCCACTCAAACACAGGGAAGGCCCGGACTCAGTGAGTCCGGGCCTTCCCTGTGTTTCAGAAGCGCTTTCAGAAGCTTGGGGTTTCGAAGGTTCGGAAGCCTAGGCCTCCGTGAGCTCGTCTTCCGGCAAGCGGACCAACGTCAACCGGTAGCCAACGTTGCGGACTGTGCTGATGAGGTTCTCGTGGTCCACGCCCAGCTTGGCACGCAGGCGCCGGACGTGAACGTCCACGGTGCGCGTGCCGCCGTAGTAGTCGTAGCCCCACACCTCGGTGAGAAGCTGCTGGCGCGTGAACACCCTGCCCGGGTGCTGGGCCAGGTACTTCAGGAGTTCGAACTCCTTGAAGGTCAGGTTGAGCGGCTGCCCGTTCACCCGCGCCGTATAGCTTGCCTCGTCGATCACGACGCCGGCCGCCCGGATTTCGGTGTTGGCCTCCTCTTCGCCGGGGATGGCACGGGCCACGGCCAGGCGGATCCGGGCTTCGACTTCGGCCGGCCCTGCGGAGTCGAGGACGATGTCATCCACGGACCAAGCGGAAGAGACGGCAGCCATGCCGCCTTCAGTGAGGATCAGGATCAGGGGGGCGCTCAGGCCCGTGGCTTTGAGCAGCTGGGTCAAGGAGCGGGCTCCCACGAGGTCCTTGCGGGCATCGAGGAAAACGACGTCGGTGGGGTCGGTTTCGAGCAACGCCGTTGGCTCTGCCGGAAGGATGTGGACCCGGTGGTTCAATAGCTCCAAGGCGGGCAGGATGTCTACCGACGAGCCGGTGCTGTTCGTCAGGAGCAGGATGTGCGACATAGTTCCTCCAATGGGCGGTCCGCGCATCATCGGGCGTCTGAACCGGGTTTCCACCGGCCGGTAGCTGCTTATGGGGCGTGGTTCCGTTGTAACGGAAGCGTTGCAACAAGAAGCGCTGTTGACAACCGAGTATACCCAAAGGCCTCTGCAACGTCAGGGATTCGTGTCACCTTCAACCCCTGTTTGCGACATATTTGTGCCGTATAAGGCAGGATTGGCAGGAGGTTGCTCGCAACCTGGAACAAAACGGGGCCCCTGGGCCCCCGTGAGGTCGAGGGCGCAGCGAGGTTACGGACACAGTGAGGTCAGGGGCGCAGTGAAGTCTTGGAGCATCGGGGTGGTCGGCCTCGTGGCGCTCGCGGTTTTCGTCGCCAGCTCTTACGGCCCCACGGAAGGGCTGGTCGCCGTCGGAATTCTGGCGTCGGCCGCGGTTGGCATCGGCTGGCCCCATTTTCTAGCGGTCCCCGCCAAGAAGACCCTCGCAGCGGTGATCGGGCTGAGCGGTGCTGGTTCAGCCCTGGCAGCCGGTTTCGTGCCAGCCCCCGGATTTCTCGACGCAACCCCCGCCTTCATCGCCGCAGGCGTGATCGCGGTGTTCGTCGTGCAGCTGATTCGCGGAACCGGTCAGGCCCAACGGCTCGAATCCACCCTTGGTAGCTGCGCCGGTGTCCTGCTGAGCTGCCTTGGCGCGGGCTGGATTGCGGGGGCGAGGTTCAACGGGATCAAGGAAATGGTGTTGGTCGCCGCTCTCAGCGCCGCGGTCGCCCTCCTCGCCGGCTTGTTGCGCTGGCCGGACCGGGTCGTGGCGCCTTTGGGCATCGTGGCGGCCGGGTTGGTCGCTCCGCTGGCAGGCCTGGTGTTCTCCAATATCGCGATCGTGGCCGCCATCGTGGTGGGCGTCGTCATCGGCTCCGTCTTGGTCAGTTTCCGTCGGATGGTGACGCTTCGGCTCGGCCGCCTGAATTTCCCGGCTGTCCTTGGAATGGGCGTCGCGCCCGTCTGGGCGGTTGGTGCCTTGTGCTACTTCATCGACAAACTACTCATCTACTAACAGTTAGGATGGCATCATGTCCGTACTTGCATTTGAAATCTTCTTCCTTGTCCTCCTCGGCCTGGCCAGCCTCTCGATGGCGTGGTTCGCTGGTTTTGTCGTTTACCGTCTCTTCAAGGGCCAGAAGTAGAGCTTCTGTACCTTCTGGTCCACTGAGGTAATTGCTGTGCCCATTGAAATCCCTTCCGACCTGACACCTGAATTGGTACCCCTTTCCTGGCTCATTGGTGAGTGGGAAGGCCGGGGACGGCTTGGAAGCGGTGAAGAAGACTCGGATCACTTCATCCAGCACGTCTCCTTTACCCACCACGGTCTGCCCTATCTGGAGTACCGGGCCGAAAGCTGGCTCAGCGACGAGGACGGCACCAAATTGCGGCCCCTCACCGTCGAAACGGGCTTCTGGGCCCTGGAGCGGAAAATGCTCGACGCCGACGGCGGCCCGGGCTTGATTCCCGCGGAGATGGTGCCCGTTTTGAAGACGGCCGACGACGTCGAGGCCCACCGGAACGAGGACGGCGGGTTCGACATCGCTGTGACGATCGCCCATCCCGGTGGCATCAGCGAGCTGTACTACGGCCAGATCAAGGGGCCGCAGATCCAGCTGAGCACAGATATGGTGATGCGCGGCGGCCACTCGAAGGAATACACTGCGGCCACGCGCATCTTCGGCCTCGTGGATGGCAATCTGTTGTGGCGCTGGGATGTGTCCACTCCGGGCAAGTCGCTCGAGGCCCATGCTTCGGCTTTCCTGAGCAAGCTCTAGTAGAAGGGCTTGTTCCCTGGCTTCAAGGTCTCACCGAAGAGACCTCACTGAACGTCCCGTTTAGCAGTCCGAACCAAAGGGGAGTAGCAAGTGAACGAAGCAACAAAACCCGCCGGCTATGACGATCTCAAGGCCGTGTTTTTCAACGGGACGCTCAAGCCATCCCCGCAAGTGAGCAATACCGACGGACTGATAGCCATCAGCCGGCGCATCATGGAGAAGCAGGGCGTCAGCACGGGGGTGATCCGCACGGTTGACCACGATATTGCCGCCGGCGTGTATCCGGACATGCGCGAACATGGCTGGGCCACGGATGAATGGCCTGAGTTGTATCCGGCTGTGCTGGAGGCCGACATCGTGGTGGTGGCCGGTCCTATCTGGCTTGGCGATAACTCCTCCCAGACCAAGAAGCTCATCGAGCGGCTCTACGCCCATTCGGGCCAGCTCAACAGCAAAGGGCAGTGGGCCTACTATCCAAAAGTCGGCGGCTGCCTCATCACTGGCAACGAGGACGGCATCAAACATTGCGCCATGAACGTCCTGTACAGCCTCCAGCACGTCGGCTTCACCATTCCGCCCCAGGCCGATGCCGGCTGGATCGGTGCGGTCGGCCCCGGACCCAGCTACCTCGACGAAGGATCCGGTGGCCCTGAAAGCGACTTCACCAACCGGAACACCACCTTCATGACCTGGAACCTGCTCCACTACGCGCGGATGCTCAAGGACGTGGGCGGCATTCCTGCCTACGGCAATCTCCCGGATGAATGGAAAGCCGGCACGCGCTTCGATTTTGAAAATCCGGAATACCGCTGAGCCCCAAGGACTTCTACTACATATGACTTACAAGAGCCCCCTATTGTCGCGCCCCGGAGCTGTAGAAGGCGGCGGCGAGGACTCCGGCGTCGCGGCCCACTACGGCGAACCCCTGCGGGAGCAGCGCGCACTCGCCGCCGGCACCGCCGTCGTCGATCTTTCCTATCGGGGCGTTGTCACCGTCACCGGCCCCGACCGCCTGAGCTGGCTCAACACTCTTTCCTCGCAGCAACTGACCAACCTCCAGCCGCGCGTCTCAAGCGAACTGCTGCTCCTCACCATCCAGGGCCGCATCGAATTCGACGCCCGCGTGGTGGACGACGGCGAGACCACCTGGCTGCTGGTCGAGGGCGCCGAGTCTGCCCCGCTGGCGGAGTGGCTCGACAAAATGCGGTTCATGTTGCGCGTCGAGGTGGCCGACGTGTCGGCCGATTGGGCCGTCGTCGGCTCCACCAAGCCCGTTGGCGCCTGGTCCGGACGGCTCGTCTGGGAGGACCCGTGGCCGCACATCGGCGTCGGCGGCTATTCCTACAGCGTGGTGGAGGAAAGTTCCCATCCCGGCCTTGAGCGTCCCTGGTTCGAGTACCTCATTCCCGCGGACGAGCTTGAAGCGGCCGTTGAGGGCATGGCCCTCGCCGGCTCGTTGGCCGCGGAGGCGCTCCGCATCGCCGCCTGGCGTCCCAGGCTCGGCGCGGAGACGGACGAGAAGACCATTCCGCACGAACTCGATCTCCTGCGGACCTCGGTCCACTTGTCCAAAGGCTGCTACAAGGGCCAGGAGACCATCGCCCGCGTCCACAACCTGGGACACCCGCCCCGGCGGCTCGTTTTCCTGCAATTGGACGGCTCGCAGCACACCCTCCCGGCGCCGGGCAGCGTCGTATTTGCCGGAGAGCGCAAGGTGGGTACGCTGACATCCGTGGCCCAGCATTTCGAAATGGGGGCCGTAGGACTGGCGCTTATCAAACGGTCTGTGGACCCGCAGGAAGTGCTGACCGTGCTGGACGGTGAGGAGCCTTATCCGGCCGCCCAGGAAGTAATCGTTGCGCCCGACGCCGGACAGGTCGTGGGGCGCCAGACTGGATTCCTGAAGGGACCCCATCGATGAGCGAAACGACGGGCGCCGAAGCCCAAGCGACGGGTGCCGATGACGAGGCCATTGCTTTGGCGCACACTTTGTTCGACGCTGCCAGGGAAGGCAACTCGGAAGTCCTGCGCAGCTACCTCAACGCCGGCGCGCCGGCTGGAATGCGGACAGCCGCGGGCGACTCGCTCCTGATGCTGGCCGCATACCATGGCCACGCTGAAACCGTTCAGCTTCTGCTGTACCACGGTGCCGACGCAAACGGAGCGAATGACCGTGGCCAGACTCCGCTGGCCGGCGCAGTTTTCAAGGGTTACACGGAGGTGGCCCGGGTGTTGATCGACGCCGGGGCCGATCCCGACGCCGGTGCGCCGACAGCGCGCGAGGCCGCCCGGATGTTTGCGCGCACGGAGATACTCGGACTGCTCGGATAGCATTGACGGCCTCGCCGAGGCGGGTGTCTTGCGATCATATATTCCATGTGGAATAGTTGTTGTGGAATAGTTCGTACGGAGGATGGGGACATGGCACGAGCCGCACTGACTCCACTTGGCGTCGCTGCATTGGCCCTCCTTGTCGAGGCGCCGATGCATCCTTACGAGATGTACCAGCTCCTGATGGCCCGCCATGAGGACCGCTTGGTCAAAGTCCGGCCGGGTACGCTCTACCACGCAGTCGGTCGCCTCGAAGAGGCGGGTTTGGTCGAGTCCACAGGCATTGACCGTGCCGGCAACCGACCCGAGCGCACCACTTACCGAATCACGGGAACCGGCAGGGAAGCGCTGACCGAGCGCCTCCAGAACATGCTGGCGGAACCCGTGGACGAATACCCGGTCTTCCCCCACGCGATCGCCGAGGCACACAACCTGCCGTCCGGCGTCGTACTCGAACTCCTCGACCACCGCCTGGCCAACCTGGAAAACCAACTCGACTTCCTGGTCCGCGGTGAAGAAGCTGTCGCTGCAAAAGGCGTCGAGCCCAAGTTCTGGATCGACGTCAAGTACCAACAGACCATGCTGCGGACGGAAATCGACTGGATACGCAGCTTCCAAAATGATCTCCGCAGCGGGCAGTTGCCATGGTGACCGCCCATCCCACGCACCACCTTGCAAGAAATTCAGCACAGTCAAAGGAAACCCATGGAAAACGTAGCTAAACCGTGGCCCGCACTGTGGTCCCTCGTGGTCGGGTTCTTCATGATCCTGATCGACACCACCATTGTTTCCGTGGCGAACCCACGGATCATGGAAGGCCTGCATACCGATATCAACGCCGTCATCTGGGTGACGAGCGCATACCTCCTCGCCTACGCCGTGCCGTTGCTGATCACCGGAAGGCTCGGTGACCGCTTCGGGCCCAAGAACCTCTACCTGATCGGCCTCGTGGTCTTCACCCTGGCTTCGTTGTGGTGCGGCCTCTCGGGCGATATCGGCATGCTGATCGCGGCCCGGGTGGTTCAGGGCATCGGCGCGGCCATGATGACGCCTCAAACCATGGCCGTCATCACCCGGATCTTCCCGCCGGACCACCGCGGCGCGGCCATGGGCCTCTGGGGAGCCACGGCTGGCATGGCCATCCTTGTCGGTCCGATCCTCGGCGGCGTGTTGGTTGACGGCCTCGGCTGGCAGTGGATCTTCTTCGTCAACGTTCCCATCGGCGTCGTTGCCTTCGTCCTCGTTACCCGGCTGGTACCGAAGCTGACCACGCACAGTCACAAGTTCGACGTCCTGGGTGTGCTGCTGTCCGCAGCAGGCATGTTCCTGCTGGTGTTCGGTATCCAGGAAGGCCAAAGTTACAAGTGGGGCACCGTCACCGGACCCATTACCGTGTGGGGACTGATCATCACCGGGCTCGTTGTCCTTGCCGTGTTCGTGTTGTGGCAGTGGCTCCTGGAGCGCCGCGGCGGCGAACCCCTGCTGCCGTTGGGCCTGTTCAAGGACCGCAACTTCTCCTTGGGCAACACCACCATCATGGCGATGGGCTTCACCATCACAGCGTTCCCGTTGCCCACTATTTTCTACTACCAGGTAGTCCGCGGTTTGTCCCCGACGCAGTCCGCTTTGCTCATGATCCCCATGGCCGTGATCTCCGGTGCGCTCGCGCCTTTCGTTGGCAAGCTGATCGACCGCATCAACCCTCGCTGGTTCGCCGCCTTCGGCCTCGTCTGCCTGTCCGGCGCACTCTTCTGGACCTCGACCCTCCTGAAGCCGGACACCCCCATCTGGATGTTCCTGCTGCCCAGCGCCCTCCAGGGTGTGGCCAACGGCTTCATTTGGGGACCGGTCTCCAACGCGACTACCCGCAACCTCCCGCCGCGCTCGGCCGGAGCCGGTTCCGGTGTCTTCAACACGACGCGCCAGATCGGTGCGGTGCTGGGATCGGCCGCGATTGCTGCCTTGATCCAGTCCCGGCTCGCGGCCGAGTTGCCCGCGGCCCCGCCAGGTGCCGCCCCGGCAGGCGAAAGTGGATTCGCCGGCAAGTTGCCTGAATTCCTGCATGACGGCTTCTCGACGGCGATGAGCCAGTCGGTCCTGCTGCCGGCCTTTGCGATTCTGCTGGGCGCAGTAGCGGCGTTGTTGTTCGGCAAGCCCAAAGCCGTCCAGGGTTGGGGTTCCCCGGCTGCCGCAGCTACGTCCGAGGCAGGTTCCCCGGCGGACAGCAGCCAGGGAAGGCGTTAGTCCCGCGCGAACTGGCAGACGATGCCCTCAAAATGCGATTTTGAGGGCATCCTCTGCCAACTCGCGGCAGAGAGAGGGCGTTAGCGGAGCAGCACGGAAGTCTGGATGCCGCCGTCGACGAATCCCAGCCTTCGGGCCAAGGCCATGGATCCCCGGTTGTCCAGCGCGGTCCGCCATTGCAGCGTCAGGCCGGAGGCTAGTGCCTCGTGGGCGGCGATCGAGGCAGCCAGGGTTCCGAGCCCTTGCCGCCGAAATTCCGGCGGCACCAGGACGCCCATGTCTGCGAGGATCCCCTGCCACTCCGCATAGGCGCCGCAGGCCACCGGTTTGCGGTCCGGTTCGTTGCCATCCATCACGGTGAAATGGTGGTCCATCCTTGAGAGGTGGACTTCGTTGACGTCGTCCGGAGGGCATCTGCCCTCCAACTCGATCGCCTCGGGATGACCGTGGGAGACGGTGACTTCGCCGCCCGGCTGGAAAAGGGGAAGGTCGTCGGCGAACAGCAGCGCCGACGTCCCGAGCCCGTGGCCACCGTGTTCGCGGCTGATCCGCAACAGTGCGGAATGCTCGCTCAGTTGATCGTCCGAGAGCTCGACGGCGGCGGCCGCCGCCCATGCCGGAGCTACTAATGCGGAGCGGCCAAAGAGCCTCACGAACGTAATGGATTCGGCGTCTTCGTCTTCCCGGACCAACCGCTCCCCGTTGCGGGCAGCAGGTGAGCCGGAGACGAAACTGAAGGCCTCGTCGTCGAACCCTAAATGTCGGGCCCAGGCCAGCAGCACAATTTCCGCCGAGCCCGCATCAAGTTCCATGACATCGAGTCTATGCAGTCCCTGGTAAGGAAGGAGCAGGCATGTACCTGGTGGTACCCGCCTGCTCCTTTGAAGAACCGGCTCAGCCGAACAGCACCGCGGCTTCGTCGTAGCGGTTTTGGGGGACGGTCTTGAGCTTGCCGAGGGCAGCTTCGAAGCCCACGTGCTCGATGTCCGTGCCCTTGAGGGCCACCATGGTTCCCCAGCGGCCTTCCACGACGGAATCGATGGCTGCCATGCCCAAACGGGTAGCCAGGACGCGGTCAAAAGCCGAGGGGACGCCGCCGCGCTGGATGTGGCCGAGGATCGTGGCGCGGGTCTCGATGCCGGTGCGGGCTTCGATTTCCGGAGCGAGCTGGTCCGCGATCCCACCCAGGCGGGGCCGGCCGAAGGTATCGAGGCCGCGTTCGGAGTGCGGGGAATCCATGTGGTCGGGAACAAAACCCTCGGCCACAACAATCAACGGTGCACGGCCACGATCGTGGGCCTCCTGGACCCACTCGGTGATCTGCTCGATGCTGACTTTCTGCTCGGGGATCAGGATGGCGTGCGCGCCGGCGGCCATGCCCGCGTGCAGGGCGATCCAGCCCACGTGGCGGCCCATGACCTCGGCGATCATGCAGCGGTGGTGGGATTCTCCGGTGGTGCGCAGCCGGTCGATGGCCTCAGTGGCGATCTGGACGGCGGTGTCGAAACCGAAGGTGTAGTCGGTGGCGTCGAGGTCGTTGTCGACAGTCTTGGGGACGCCTACGATCTTCAAGCCGGCGTCGGTAAGGCGCTTCGCGGCGGCCAGGGTGCCTTCGCCGCCGATGGCAATGATGGCATCGATGCCGAGGCGGTCCATGTGGGCCTTGATGACGTCCGGCCCGCCGCCGTTCTCGAACGGGTTGGTGCGGGACGTGCCGAGGATGGTTCCACCCTGCTTGGCGATACCGCGGACCATGGTGCGGGGAATGTCGATGACGTCGCCCTCCACGACGCCTCGCCAACCGTCCCGGAAACCGACGAATTCCTGGCCGTGAATGGCAATTCCCTTGAGGACGGCGCCGCGGATGACGGCGTTAAGTCCGGGGCAGTCGCCACCGCTGGTAAGGATTCCAATTTTCATGAGGGCTCAAATCCTGGCTAGGAGGTATACGTGCAGAGCGCCACGCTGAGCTCACAACGATTGTAGGGGGCAATGTGGGGTGGGACACAAACATGACCGTCGCCGGGGATGAGACTTTTGAAACAACTTGGAAATTGGACGGGCAAGCCTGGACTAAATGACCGGCTTATTGAACTTGGCTTAACAAGCCCAGCGCCCCGCCGCGTTGGCGGAGCGTTGGTGAACTTGCAGGCCCGTAAACCCGGGGCCGGGCTGTGCTAGTTCCTGCCTTGCGAACGCTGGGTGAGGAAAGATTCCAGCGCAATGGTGCCGCTTTGGTTGGGAAGCAGCAGCCATGCCACCACGTAGATCACGACGGCGGGTCCGGGTAGCAGGCAGAAGATCAGGTAGCCAATCCGGACGTAGGCCACGTCCACACTGAGTTTGGCGGCAATGCCACCGCAAACCCCTCCGATCAAACGCTGCGGACCGCGCTTAAGGCCGATGCCCCGTACGATGCTGAAGAACTTGTTCATGGCTAGAGCCTTCCCTGTTGTGGCTGCTTTGTCACGTGCTGCTTGCTAGCGGTGGTCGGAATCGGCGGCGCCGGCTCCGGAGTCCGGGCCGGATCCGCTGCCCTTTCGGGAGCGGGCCGACACCAGGCCTCCGATCACGAGTGCCGCGCCGGCCCCGATCATGAGCCCGATCAGCACATAGTTGCCGTTGAGCGCCACGAGGCCGAGCTTGGAAATGATGATCAAAGCTGCGAGTGCCACGACAATCAGCCCCCAGACCACCGTACTCACCCTTGCCCGTGCGGCTTGCGCCGTGGGTTCGGGTGCGGGCGTCGCTTCAAATGGCCGCGTGGGTTCGTGCGTGCTCATGTCAGTTTCCTTCCTGGACGGTGACGTTGCTGAAGGTGCCGTTAAGTTTGACGACCAGCTTGGCGCCGGGCTTGTCCGTGTTGAAGCTGTCCCGGGTACCACCGTTGCTTTGGGTGACGGCGCTACCGTCCTGCTTGAGGTTCGCGAAGGTCATGTCTGCTTGGACCTCCACCGGCACGGTCGCGGGGATGAGGAGCTTGATGTTGCTTGCGGTCACGTCCATCGGAACCACGACGTCGGAACCCAGCGGTGCGCTCAGGTTCAGCTTGGTCAAGTCAACGGTCCCGTTGGCCCCGGTAATGTCGAAGCCTTTGCGGGCATCGTCGATGCTCACGGGATTCCATTGGGCATTCTGGAGACGGAAGTGGTCTGCGCTGGGGGCGATATTGAATATGCCCCCGATCACCAGCGTCGCAACGGCCAGGAAGCCGAGCAGCCCCGATGTGCGGCCACGAAGTCCCGCGACGAGGATGCCGAGGCCGAGGACTGCGGCGCCCGTTGCCCAGACCACCGCGTTGGCGGCGTCGCCCAAGTGGATGACGTTGCCGGCGTCGAGCAGTTTGAGCGTTCCGCCGGCCAGCAGGGCTGCCCCCGCTGAGACCGCAACGATAGCCGCGCCCGGTCCCTGCCGCCTCGGCCGCTCGGGGCGGTTGGGTACGCCAGCCGGCGGGTAGGGCCCCGCGGGATTGACGGGTCCCGAGGGGGTTGCGGCCCCTCCGGTCCCGTAACCACCGGCACTATATGGACCTGCGCTGTAAGGGCCGGCTGGATAGCCTGCCGAGCCATGGGTGCCCGCCCCGCCAGGGGAACCTGGAGCGGCCGCGTAGTTGTGTGTGCCCATGGTCTGCCTTCCGTTGCGGGATTTGCTGCGCTGGACCAGGAAGTAGACCAGGTAGATGATGCCGCCTACCCAGAACAGCGTCCACAGGACTCCAGGAACGCCGTTCCAGCCCCATCCCCAGAAGCCGTGGCCGAGGCTGGGCAATCCGATGATGGTTGTGATAAGGGCGCCGGTCATGCCTGCGGACCAACGCCCTGCACCGGCCTCCTGGGCGTGGATGCGGCCATCGGGTTCGGGCAGGAGGGCCCAGGCGACGCCGTAGAGCAGGATGCCGATGCCGGCGAAGAGGGTGAGGACGATGAAGATGCCGCGGACGATCAAAGGATCGATGCCGAAGCGGTGGGCGATGCCGCTGGCCACGCCGCCCATCCACCGGTCCCGGCCACGGCTGATGCCTTGGCTGCGGATCCAGTTGAAGAAGTTCTGCGGGGGAGCGGGAACGGCGTAGTTCGGTGCCGCGCCGCCGGTGGGGCCGGCGTTTGGCTGGACCGGTTCTTCCGGCGAGCCCGTTCCGGCCGGCTGGCTGGATTCTGCAGGTTGTCCGGGCTCCGCTGCTTGTCCGGAGTCCTCGGGATTCATGCTGTTCGCGTTCATACTTCGATCTTGCCGCCTGGCGACGTCGCCCTCTATTGGGGGATACCCTGAACGTTCCCTGAGTGGCCCCCTGAGATGCCCTGGCTTCGATCGCAGAAGGCCCTGATACGTGTTTGGATGGATTCATGACAACCGCCATCCAACGCCCGCCGCTGGTCCGGAGCAGCGACCGGGTAATTGCCGGCGTGTGCAGCGGCCTGGCGGACCACCTTGGCTGGCCTGTGAAGTACATCCGGCTCGGTATGGTCCTTGCCTCGTTCGCCGGCGGCGCGGGCCTGGCCTTCTACGCCTGGCTGTGGGTCATGGTGCCCACCGCCGACGAAAGCGCCCGCCGCAATAGCCGCCGGCCGGTGTCGCCCATTGCTCCCGCGGTGAGCATGCCTCCATCGGTGAGCATGCCTCCCTCGGTGAGTATGCCTCCTGAAGTACCAGCGCCCGACGGCGGCGCGCGGCCGCGGCCGCTGTCCAGCCCGGCTCCCGTCTTCGGCTCCTGGTTCAGGATTCGGCGCATCCAGTACGGGAAAGAGATCCTCCTGGGAGCCGGCCTGCTCCTGGTGGCCGCCATCCTCATCGCCCGGCAGTTCGGCGTCGAGGTCCCTCTCGGCACGCTGATCCCGGCGGCAGCCATACTCGGCGGAGCGGCGATCGCGTGGATGCAGCTGGACGAGACCCGCCGGGCCGGACTGGTGGACAAGACCAAGGCGGACCAAGCCGGCGGCTGGGTCCGCCTTGCTGCGGGCCTGGCGCTGGTGGTTGCCGGTGTGTTGGTCATGGTGTCCGGTTCCGGTTCATGGGAGCAGACATGGCTCGCGCTGCTGGCTTCCATCGCAGTGCTGGGCGGCGTCGCGCTGGTGCTGCTGCCGTGGGGCCTGAAGTTCTGGAAGGACCTTGAGACTGAGCGGGCGGCGCGGGTTCGCGAGACGGAGCGGGCGGAGATTGCCGCCCACTTGCACGACTCGGTACTCCAGACGCTCGCCTTGATCCAGCGCCGGGCAGGTTCCGAGCAGGACGTGGTCCGCCTCGCCCGTGCCCAGGAGCGTGAACTGCGCACCTGGCTGTACCGGGACGCCGCCAAGGATGCGGGACTCCTGGCGGAGCGGATTGCCGCGGCCGCAGCCGAAGTGGAGGACGCCCACGGACACGCTGTCGACGTCGTCAGCGTGGGAGACGCCGCCATGACGGACAGGCACGAAGCCCTCGTCCTGGCGGCCCGGGAGGCCATGCACAATGCTGCCCGGCACGGCGGCGGAGCCGTGTCCGTCTATCTCGAGAGCTCGGACACGGGCAGCGAAGTTTTTGTCAGGGACCGCGGACCCGGCTTTGACCCGGATGCCGTCCCGGAAGACCGGCTCGGAGTCAAGGAATCAATCATCGGACGGATGAAACGCCACGGCGGCACTGCGGTCATCAGCAGTGGCTCCGAGGGCACGGAAGTCCGCCTGAAACTGCCCGTCGAGGGCGCCGACAAAGCAGAGAACCGAAACGGAGAAGCCAAAGCATGAACGGCACCCCAGAAGAGATCAAGCCGGAGCAGGTCGTAGCCGGGCAAGTGCCGCGGAAGGTTCGCGTGGTGATCGTGGACGATCATGCCATCTTCCGGTCCGGGCTGAAGGCCGACCTCGATTCCAGGATCGACGTCGCGGGCGAAGCCGGAACAGTGGAACAAGCCATCGCCGTGATTGCCGAGGTTCACCCGGAAGTGGTGTTGCTTGACGTCCATTTGCCCGGCGGCCTTGGCGGTGGCGGGCGGGAGGTCATCAGCGCATCCTCTCCGATGCGCGGGAACACGAGCTTCCTGGCCTTGAGCGTCTCGGACGCCGCCGAGGACGTCGTCGCCGTCATTCGGGCCGGGGCCCGTGGCTATGTCACCAAGACCATTTCCGGCCCCGAGATCTCCGATGCCGTGATCCGCGTGGCCGACGGTGACGCCGTCTTCTCGCCGAGGCTTGCGGGATTTGTCCTGGACGCGTTCGGAACCTCCCCGGCCGAGATCGCCGACGACGAATTGGACCGGCTCTCCGCGAGGGAATTGGAAGTCATGCGCCTCATCGCCCGGGGCTACAGCTACAAGGAGGTGGCCAAGGAACTGTTCATTTCCATCAAGACCGTGGAAACCCACGTCTCCGCGGTGCTCCGCAAACTCCAGCTCTCCAGCCGCCACGAACTGACCAAGTGGGCCGCCGAGCGCCGCCTCCTCTGACGCCCGCTCACCTATGGCGGCTTAAACCCAAACGCCCGCTCACCTTTGGCGGCTTAAACCCAAACGCCCCCTCATCGTCAAGCTGGTTGTGAGTCATTCATGACCTGTTGATTGAAGGAGCCGGCGATGGCCGTTGATAACAAGGGTTTCACGCGTGAAGAG
>NZ_JBIYDB010000026.1:0-54741 GCF_044908325.1 Arthrobacter sp. GAS37 | reverse complement strand
TCTCGACGTGCCGGTCCAGGGCGTTGTACGCGGCGTTGACCCGCCCGCCGACGAACCACTTCGCGAACGGCGGCTCGGACCAGTCCAGGGCCTGGTCGAAGTCCGTGTCCCAGTCCAGCAGTTCCCGGGCCTGCCTGGCCCAGAACGCCGGACGGTCCGCATCAGCTTCCTTGTAGACGCCGGCGCCGACGACCGCGTTCGCGGCGAACTCCGGGGTCGGCGCGAACTTCCGGTTCTCATGGAGAAGATTTTCGAGGGCATCACCGTTGCCTACCCCGTCGGATCCGGTTGCAGCGGTGGTCGTCGATCCATTGGCGTCCTGGGACATGTGAACCTCATCATTCATCGATCTCTGCCGCGCGGGTGTCCCGTGAGCGGGGCCGCCCCAACCGAGCCGATCGTGCACGGCGTTGGGCTGCGGCGCCTCACGGGATTCCGCAAAGAGCTTTTCCGGAACCCACCTTAGCGTTTTGAGCCGACAACAAGTGTCTGCGGTCACAATCTGGACCGTGAGCGGCCGGTGATTCGCGCCGAACGGCGCCGAAGGCTCCCGGGCTGGCTCCCGACGCGGGGAATATTACGGTGCGGTATCCCGGCGTCCGCGCCCGCGCCAACTAGTGGACTGTCAGACGCGTGGCATAGGCTGAGAACGTCTCGAGACGCGAAAACTTGCCGCCTGACCTGGCCCGAAAACACGGAGTGCAGCCTTGGGCGGCAGCGTACCGGGCACCGCCGTACAAAGGAGATTTGCACATGAACCAGACGAGCCAAGGTCCGAAATACGGTGCACTCGCGCCCGGATCGGCCCCCGAAGCAGCAGCTGGATCCGGGGCGCCAGAGCCCGGCAGCGTGACCTCCCCGAAGTACCAGGCCGTGCTGGGTCCGTTCACTATCCGGGACCTGACCGTTTTCGGCTCCACCTTGCTGATGTTTGTGGGGTCCCTCCTGCCGATGTTTGGCGGGCGCTACAACCTGTGGAACCTTGACAACCTTTTCTTCCTGGCACTGGGCATCATTCTTCCCCTCGTAGTTGCCGCTTTGTTCGTTGCCCGTCGCCTGCAGCCGGGGAACATTGTGAGAATCGGTTCCCTCTCGACTGACCAGTTCGCTTCCGTTGTGGCGTCGTTCGCCTTGACCCTGTTCTTCCTGTCCGCAGCAGGCGCGTTTACCGTTTTCGTGCTCGTCGGTCTCATTGGCGCGATAGGTCTTCTGGCCGCGACGGTCCTGGCTCCCCACTTGCCGCTTCTCCGGGACGATTTCAAGGACCGGGCCGAACAGCCCGCTCACGTTGTGGCCCGTGAATCGGCCATTCCAACGCGCAAGCCTGCGGTGCCGAAGCCAGCGAAGCCTATGCCGGCGCCTGCCAGCCCGGCACCCGTAGAGGCCGATGCCCCAGCGCCAGCCGGGGAAGCCCCCGAACCCGCACCCGCCGTCGTCGCTCCCGCCGGGCCCGCCGCCGTCGTACCTGCCGAGTCGGCAGAGGATCCAGCAGCAGGCGGTGTCCGGGACGCGCATGCGCACACGCCTACGCCCGAGGAGCCCAAGCACCTGCCTACTGCCACCATGGCTACGCCGATCGTCGGCGGCCCGGATATGGTGGCCGGGGCCGCCACCCAGCACATCGGCACGGTCGATCAGCCCCGGATGTACGAGCCCATCGGCGCCACCGTGGATCCGGCCACGCGAAAGGACGAATCCGACCACCAGTCGGGGTACGAGGCATTCTGGTTCGCCGTGGCCCATCCCCGCGTCGTTGTCGACGAGCACACAGGAATGCCCGCCTTCACCATCGAACCGGGCGCGTGGGTCCTGGCCCTCGAAGACCGCGGCGAGGAATTCCTCGTGCAGGATACTGACGGCAAGGTGGGCGTCCTGCGCGATCTCAGCCACATCGAACGCGGCTGACCAGGCCGGCTGTGGACACCGTCGTCGAAACCCCGCTGGCTCTGAAGCGGCGTGCGCGCAAAATCAACAAGGCGCTTGCTGAGCTCTATCCCTACGCCCACGCTGAGCTTGATTTCCGGAACCCGTTCGAGCTGGTAGTGGCCACGGTGCTGTCCGCCCAGACCACAGATGTGCTGGTCAACCAGGTCACCAAGATCCTGTTCGCACGCTATCCGGATGCCAGGAGCATGGCCGAGGCAGAGATTGCCGAGGTGGAGACGATCCTGCAGCCCACCGGTTTCTTCCGTGCGAAGGCGAAGAACGTCCTGGCGTTGAGCACGCGCCTGGTGGACGAGTTCGACGGCGAGGTTCCCGGCCGGCTGGAAGATCTGGTGACGCTTCCCGGCGTCGGGCGTAAAACGGCAAATGTGGTGCTGGGCAACGCGTTCGGCGTCCCGGGAATCACTGTGGACACGCATTTTGGCAGGCTGGCGCGCAGGTTTGGCTGGACGTCGTCCGAGGACCCGGTGAAGATCGAGTTCGACGTCGCCGAGCTGTTCGAGCCCAAGGACTGGACCATGCTGTCCCACCGCGTGGTTTTCCACGGACGCAGAGTTTGCCATTCGCGCCGGCCGGCGTGTGGAGCATGTGCGGTGGCCAACTGGTGCCCGAGCTATGGCGAAGGCGAAAAGGATCCCGTCAAAGCGGCCAAGTTGCTCAAATACGAACTGGCGCCGGGCAACGAAGCGCTTCTCGCAAAGCTGCTTGCCGAAACCCATCGCGCGGCCGAGATTCGGATGGAATCACAAAGGAGACCGGCATGACCGCGCTCGAGGATCTCGTCAGTCTCATCACAAGGATTGATTCCGGGCTGCACCCCGGCCCTGATCCGCGGATTGCCGCTGCAACCGTAGATCCGGACAAGGCGCGAAAAGCGGCCGTGCTCATGCTCTTCGGCATCTTGGACGACGTCCCCGCCCAATCCGGGAAACCGGTGGCCCCGGCTGATTTGGACGTGTTGCTCCTCGAACGCGCCCACACCCTGGACGACCATCCGGGACAGGTGGCGTTCCCCGGCGGCAGTATCGATCCCGGGGATGAGTCAGCAGTAGCGGCGGCCCTCAGGGAAGCGGTGGAGGAGACCGGCCTGGACAGCGGTGGCGTGCAGGTGCTGGGTGTCATGCCGGAGCTCGGCCTGATCCGCAGCAATTTTGTGGTCACACCGGTGTTGGCGTGGTGGGCGTCACCGTCGCCAGTGATGGTGGTGGACTACGCCGAGTCCGCGCAAGTGTTCCGTGTTCCGGTGCGTGACCTCTTGGATCCCGACAACCGATACACCGGGACGCTCACGCGGCTCGGCCGGACGTTCTCAAGCCCGGTCTTCCAAGTCAACGGACTAGTGGTCTGGGGTTTCACCGGGATGGTGCTCAGCGGCCTGTTCGACGCTTTGGGGTGGACTGTTCCGTGGGACACGGAGCGCGTGCTCGAAATAGAGATTTAGCCTCGCG
The DNA here is from genome assembly GCF_044908325.1 of Arthrobacter sp. GAS37. Classification (NCBI taxonomy): domain Bacteria; kingdom Bacillati; phylum Actinomycetota; class Actinomycetes; order Micrococcales; family Micrococcaceae; genus Arthrobacter; species Arthrobacter sp. GAS37. The sequence goes on along the minus strand of NZ_JBIYDB010000026.1, from coordinate 51,349 downwards.
CTATAGGCGCGTCGCCGGCTGCTGCGCCCTCCCGCTACGCTGCGTGCGGGGTTGTTTTTGAGTGATCCACCACGATGCCCGTGGCGGCATTTTCCCGCACGGCGGTGATGCCGGCCGCCACGGCCTTCAGGTGTTTGAACCGCGGCGATTCCGCCACCAGGGTTCCATCGGCAGTCGTCAGCCGAAACCGGTAACCATCTTCGCCGTCTTTGAGAATTTCGAATCGTCCAGCCATCGTTGCTGTTCCCCCTTGGATACTGCCTCGCATACCGACTCGCACAGTTCGTGCGTCCTTGCACTGTGGCATTCCTCACTTCGGAAGCCATAACCCGAGACTATCGAGAAGAACCGGGAGGGCTGAAGTTACTTTGGGGTACATTACTTGCCTGAGTCATGCCAGGTTCGTTTCCGCCTTATGACTCGCATTCGGCCCGGTTGGGGGCTATGGTTCCGGACTTCAAAAGATCAGTGCGCGCCTCGGCGCCGGCACCGGGTATTCGGCGATCGCCGTCCGGAACTCTTCCTCCGCGTTGAGTCGCCGCCGGACCTCCATCGATTCCAGCCTCTGGGCATCTTCCGCGTCAATGCCGGGGTTTTTCGCCAGTTCCTTGATCCATTCGCCGGCCACGACGGCGTCATGTTGCTCGCCCAACAAACGCTGCAGGCCGATCGCCGGCTGGATCACCCCGGAAGCGTGATGGCTGAAGGCATCCGCGACTGCCTCCACTGAGTAGCGGAGGCACTTGACGTCTTTGCGTGCCTGGTGGAGCGCAGCGTTGCGCACCTCCGGGTCGCTGCTGCCCGCCTGCTCCGCGAGGCTGTGCTGCAACCGCTCCCACCGCGCCTGGAGACGCTCGGCAAGGTCCGCCGTCGGGTGCTTGTATTCCCTTGCGGCGGGCACTTCCAATAGCGCGGCTCTTGCAGCCCGCACCGTGTGTTTGCTGCGCTTGTGCCCGCCAAGGTCAGCAGCCAGCCGGGCGCTGGACGCTTCCAGTTCCTCCACGGCCAGGCGCACGGCTTCGGGGCTTTTCCAGGAATCCTTTGTGTCGAGGGATAGCCGGATCCTCTGCGCCAGGACGTAGGCATCCCTCGACTCGCCGAGTGAAGTTGCGAGCCAACTGACTTCCTCGCGGGCCGGCCGTGGGAGTTTCGGGATCATGCCGCGATAGCAGCTGAGCACTGAACGGAGCCGACGAAGCGCAAGCCTGGCGTTGTGTACGGCTTCCGGATCTGCCGCTGCGATCAGCGGCAATTGTCCCTCCAACTCTGTCAGTTGGAAGGCAATGTATGCAGCCAGTGGTGCCTGGCCTTTGTTTCCCACGGGGCAATCGTCCTCTGCTGTTGCGCCCGGGGCAATAGCGCCCCTTACTTCGCTTTGTCGTAGGAGTCGACGACGGCGACGCTCACCGGAAATTCCACCGGAACCCGCCCGAACAACAGTTCCTTGGCGGCGGCCGCGGCCTCTTCGATGGCGTTGATGCACGCTTCTACCGACTCGGTAGGCGCGTGGACCATGACTTCGTCGTGCAGGAAGAACACGAGTTCTCCCGCAGGCAGGCCGTCGGCTCGCGCGGTGCGCAGCCGCCGTCGAAGTTCGGCAAGCCAGCACGACGCCCAGTCCGCAGCGGAACCTTGCACCACAAAGTTCCGCGTGAAACGGCCCCGCGAGCGGGCGATGCTGTCCGCGCGCCGCTGTTCTTCCGCCGTCGTGGATTGCTGGCTGCGGATCCAGCGTTCCGACGGCGGTGGGCTGCTGCGGCCCAACCTCGAGGTCACGGTGCGGCCGCCTTCGCCGTCGCGGGCTGCCTGTTCGACGTAGCCGACCGCCCGGGGATAAGTGCGGGTCAGCTGAGGCATAAGGCGCCCGGATTCGCCCGTGGTGGCACCGTAAATTGCGCCGAGCAGGGCGATCTTGGCCTTCGAACGGTCGCCACCGAAGCCCTGTGCGGCGATGCCGGCGTACAAGTCCTTGTCGCGCGCAGCCTCGGCCATCTTCGAGTCCTGCGCCAGCGCCACCAGAACCCGGGGCTCGAGCTGGGAGGCGTCTGCGACGATCAATTTGTGCCCCGGGTCGGCATGCACCGCGCCGCGGATCTGGCGGGGGATCTGCAACGCCCCGCCGCCCCTGGACGCCCAACGGCCGGAAACCACGCCCCCCACCACGTACTCGGGACGGAAACGCCCTTCGCTGACCCACGCGTCCAGCCACGACCAGCCGTTGGCGGCGAACAAGCGGGAGAGCTTCTTGTACTCCAGTAGTGGCTCGATGGCCGGATGCTTGGATTCCTTGAGTTCCCACTGGCGGGTGGTTTTTACTTCGATCCCGTTCCGGTGCAGGGCACGCATGAGGTCCTGGGGTGAATCCGGATTCAGTTTCGGAGACTGGAGAATCCCGCGAAGCTCGTTGCAGAGAGCCTCCAGCCTGGCAGGCCGGTGGCCGGCGGGAGGCCGGGGACCCAGGTGGCCTTCCAGGATTTCTTCGTGCAACGTCTCCTGCCACGGCACGCCCGTGAACTGCATTTCGGCGGCGATCATGGCACCGGCGGATTCCGCAGCGAGCAGCAGTTTCAGGCGGTGCTGCCGGCCTTCTTCCCTGGAGGCCTGGCCGAGCGCGTGTTGCTGGGCCGCGAACTCGGCCCGGATCTCGTTCAGGCTTGGCTGGGTGCTGCGCGGGACCAGGTCGTCGAAAAGCGCGTCCTGCTCGGCGGGCGGCGGGGGAGGCTGGAGGACCCGCGGCGGAACCGGCATTGCGTCGTCTTGCGTGAGCTTTTCCGCGCTGCGGGCATAGTCCGTGTGGGCCGTGAACTCGGAATGGACCAGGATGGCGCGGCAGAGCGTGAGGTCATGGCAACGCTCCAGTTCCACCCCGGCCTGGAGCATCGCCGGGTACCAATCCTGCGTCCGGTTCCAGACCCAGCGCGGACGACTCTTCTCCAACACGCTTACGACGCCGGCCAGCTCGGCCTTTCGTACGAGGCGCGGCTCCGCCACGGCTACTCCGGCAGCATCGCTTTCCTGAATAGCTGCGCCGTCTGGATGGGCGGCGAGCAGCAGGTACATGCTGACAATTCTGCCCTGTGAATCCGTGGAACCTTGCACTTTGCGGACAGCTGCCGTCCGCGATGCTTCTGGCGCTTCCGTCCGGGGTGCTTCCGTCCGGAACGCGGACTCGTCCCCCACAGGGGTTGTTGTGGTTGCTTTTCCACATACGCCGATACGGGCCTTCAACGATCGTGGCGAAACGAAGAGAGTGGCTTCATGAGCGGGCAACATCTCGAGCGGATCCACAACAGCGGTGCAAGCGGGGTCGGCCCCAATGGCGCGGGCGGCTCGACGGCGCTTCAACGTGGCCGCCCTCGGCCCGGAAGGCCCGGTCCACGGCCCGGAAGGTCCGGTCCACGGTCCGGACCGGAGCCAGACCCGGTGTCCGGAGAGCCCTGGCTTCCTCCAAGTTCCGGGGAAGTCCTTTTGGTGACAGGAAACGTCAGGTTACAAGCCGAAGCAGAAAGGATCGCGGCCGCTGTCGGTGTCGGTCTCCGGACAGTCGTCGATTCATCCGCTGCCTTGCCCATGTGGGACACCGCAGGGATAGTGCTTCTTGGCAGCGATGTCCGCGACCTTCCGCCCCGTCGTCGTGCACCTTCCGTCTTGCTGGGCCTCAGCGGTGAAGGGGACTCTTTGTGGCAATTGGGAGCGGCGCTGGGGGCCGAACGCGTGGCTGTATTGCCGGAAGCTGCAGCCTGGCTGGCTGAGCACCTCGGTAGGTCCCGCGATCCGGACCCCGGAGGATTGCTGGTCGGCGTGACGGGAGGATGCGGCGGTGCTGGCGCGTCCACGGCTGCGGTCTGGCTGGCCCAGGAAGCGGCCGTCCACGGAGTCCGGACACTGCTGGTTGATGGGGATTCCCGGGGAGGGGGTCTTGAGCTTTGCCTGGCCGCTGAAGATGCGCCAGGGCTGCGCTGGCCCGATCTTGCGGGTGCCAGCGGCAGCATCGGCACCGGGCAGCTCAGCGACTCACTTCCCGTAGCCGGAGGATTCTCCTTCTTGTCTTGGCCGGGCAGTCGCGACCGTTCCCCGGACGTGGAGCCCGGGGCCGTCGCGGCTGTCCTTGATGCGGCGCGGCGGGGATTTGAGCTGATCATTGTCGATATCGGCCGCGGAACAGAATCGCTTGGCAGCTTCGCCTGGGACTGCGACAGGATCCTTCTTGTGGCACCGGCCCAACTCCGCGCAGCAGTCGCTACGGCCCGGCTTCTCCAGGAGCTGCCGCCCGTGGACACAGCCCTGGTGATCCGGGGGAATGCCGGTGCGGCCCTGGACGGACCGCTCATCGCCGAATCGCTGGGACTGCCCCTTCACTGCGTGCTCCCCGAACTCCGCGGTACTGCCGCGGCGGCTGAACTCGGACGCCTTCTGGAATTCGGCAAGCGCAAGGCCGTGCGTCGTTTTGCGGAATCCGTCCTTCAACTACTCGACGACGGCGCAGTATGAGCGCCTCAGCATTCCCAAGCGGCGAGCGCCGACGCAATACCCGGCTTTTGGACGCCGCGCTCCTTGAAGCCGTGCGGGAAACCGTCATGGCCGACGCCGGACCGGTCACTCCGTCGCGCGTGGCAGCGGCCGTCCACGCCACGGGCAGACTCCTCGGAACCGTTGGGGCGCTCGCCGCCGTCGAATCGATCAGCGCAGAACTGAGCGGACTTGGACCTCTCCAAGAGCTTGCACGCGATGCCTCCGTGACGGACATTTTCGTGAATGGCCCGGACTCGGTGTGGTTCGACCGCGGCAACGGGCTGGAACGGGCACGGGTGCATTTCGACGGCGAACCTCAGATCCGTGCCTTGGCCTCCCGCCTTGTGGCGGCGGGTGGGCGTCGCCTGGACGACGGTTCGCCGTGCGTCGATGTCCGTCTCGACGGCGGATACCGGGTGCACGCAGTACTGCCTCCGATTTCCACCGCCGGAACCTTGTTGTCCGTGCGGATTCGGCGCGAGGAGGTTTTCTCGATGGACGAGTTGCGTGCGGGAGGCATGTTCGGGGCGCCCGTCCAGCAGGTGCTGCAGGCCATGGTTGACTGCAGGCTGAGCTTCCTGATCAGTGGGGCCACCGGTTCCGGGAAGACCACATTGCTGTCCACGATGCTCGGCTTGAGTAGCCCGCGCGATCGGCTCGTCCTGATTGAAGACGCTTCGGAGCTGAACCCGGTGCACCCGCACGTGGTTTCCCTTGAGTCCAGGCACGGGAACCTTGAAGGCGGTGGCGCACTCGACCTTGGCGAACTCGTTCGGCAGGCGCTGCGCATGCGGCCGGACCGGTTGATCGTGGGCGAGTGCCGCGGTGCCGAAGTCCGTGAGCTGTTGACGGCACTCAATACCGGCCATGCAGGTGGCGGCGGAACAATCCATGCCAACACCGCCTCCGCAGTCCCGGCGAGGCTCCTGGCCTTGGGCGCCCTCGCAGGCTTGAGCCGGGAAGCGGTTCAACTGCAGCTTTCAACGGCATTGGATGCAGTGGTCCACGTCGAACGGACGCCTGCCGGAAGGAGAGTGTCCTGCATTGGATTGTTGGCGGAGGACGCGTCTGCCCAATCGATCGTGCCCGCTGTCGAACTGCGGGCGGGTGCCGCCGTTGCCGGCCCCGCGTGGAGTGACCTCGCAGCGCGCCTTGAGCTGGATCCTGGGCTCCTTCCTGGGCCCCTGGGACTGTTTTCCCGAGCGGATCACCATGGGGCGGTTGCGTGAGTGGATTCCTCATTCTCGTCCTGGCGGCCGCTGCGTGGGGGATCTTCCAACCGTCCCGGCGACTTGGCAAACGGGTAGTGCGCGCTCTGTCTGGTGCTCCCTCGACTCGGCCCGGGCCTGGGCCCGTGGCTGGGCCCGTGGCTGGGGCTGGGGCCATGGCGCGCATGCCGCGGAGACGCTCTCGCGCGGACGCATTGCCGCTCACCGTACTCGTACAGCAGTTGGCCGCTCTCCTCCGGGGTGGCCGTTCGACGTCGAGGCTGTGGGAGGAACTCTGGATGGTGCATGAAGCGAAGGATCACCGCATTGGTCCGGGCGACTCGGAGGTCCTCAAGGCCCGAGGAAAGGACCCGGGATTGCGCAAGCTATCATCTGGGTCTCTTCAAGTTCTCGCAGCAGCCCAGGCGGCCTCGATGATGGGGACATCGGTCGCCGAAGCCATCAGAACGTCGTCAGCGAACGATCTTCAGGGCGGGAATTCCGTGGAACGCCGAATCTGGAGAGAACTTGCCGCCTGCCTGGACGTTGCGGAGGCGAGTGGTTGTCCGTTAGCCGACGTGCTGAGCCGATTCGCCGCCCAACTTGACGCCGAGGACGACGCCGGTGATGCGCGGCAAACTGCCTTGGCCGGCCCGAAAGCCACTGTGCGCCTTCTGACCTGGCTACCGGTGTTCGGCCTGGGGCTGGGCATGATGCTTGGCGTGGACCCGCTGGAGGTCCTGCTGGCCAACGGAGTCGGATTGGCAGCGCTCGCGGCTGGCTGCGTCCTGACCGTCATCGGCAGAATCTGGTCATCTCGATTGGTGCGGGCCGCGGTGGGCGTTGACTGATGGGCCCGACCTTCCCTGCCATCGGGGTGTCCCTGGCGTTGATCTTCGCGGCAATTCTCGGGCTGGCGTATCAGGGAAGAACCCGGCGGCGCACAGCCTTGCGGATGCTTCGCGGCTCGCCCGGGAGCAACGGCCCGCTGAAGAACGCTCGCAGGGACGGGGCCGTAGACGCTCTCCCGAATCCGGAGCGGCAAGAAGGCCTACGCAATGTGCCCATGATCCTTGAGTTGGTGGCTGCCATGCTCGAGTCAGGGGCGGGGCTCGGAAGGTCCCTTGAGTTGATCGCCGGATGCGCGTCCCCGCAGCTCAGCCGTTCCCTGCGAACGGTGGTTGCAGCCCTCGACATCGGAACGGACTGGGAGACGGCATGGCGGAGTTCGGGCCAGAAGTGCATTGAAGCGCGCAGGCTCAAGGATGCGCTCGCCTTCGCTGCCCTGACCGGAGCGCCATCCTCGGCCATCCTTTATGCCCAGGCAGCACGCCTGCGGCGTGAACAGTTCAGGATGGCAGAGAAGCGCGCTGCCGCGCTCGGAGTGAAACTCGTGATTCCGCTGGGTCTGTGTTCCTTGCCTGCCTTCATCTGTCTCGGTGTCGTCCCGGTGCTGTTGGCAATGCTTCCGTCCGGGGGATAGCCGGCAGGCCCGCCCGAGTTTCCCTCCACACAAACGATCAGAAGCGAGTTTTCCACTTAGGAGACTTGGGGACTTTCGAAGCCTCGATACCGACGGAAGAGTCGAAGTACAGCCGGTAGCCACGCCGGCGCGAAGAAAGGAACTGAAATGAACACAACCGTCGACCCCGCCCATACCGCACTGGCCCTCGCCCAGGCAGCTCCTCCTCGGCGGGAGGCCGAGGTCCTCGAACTGTTCCCGGGCTCGTCGGTAAGCAGGACTGGTCGGCTGCCAACCCACCTCCATTCCAATGCTGAAACAGGCCGTGCGCGGTCCAGCGACGATTCTTCCGCTCCGAAACGGTCGAAGAAGCGGCCCAGCGGGTCCGAGCTTGGCATGGCAACGGCCGAGTAGACAGTTATCTGGAATACAGTATATGTCTACCCATGTTGCCGCCTTACGCGAGCAAACGAGCCGGAGCGAACGGTCCGTGGGGGGCTCAAGTACCTCGGAGTCCGGACTCCGCCCGACCGGTGGCGGTAAGGCGTTTTGAGCATAGGAAAGGATTCATAGACGAGGCGGGAGCCGGAAGGCGTCCAAGGATGGGGTTCCAGCGGTCGGCGAGTCCTTTGGTAGCCTTTCGGACAGCGACGATAGCCATGCCTAATGGATCGCAGAGACCTTCAGGGCGTCGTTCATTTTCTTGACACCTGCAATTCGTTTGGATTCGGCATCAATCAACCGGAATTCCAGGATGTGGATTCGCTGGTAGGCGGCATCTCTTTCGCGTTGTCTTTCCTTTATTTCTTTGTTCTTGGTGCGGATCTCCATTTGAAAGTCTGCCGAACGGCGCCGACATTCCGATTCCCAATCGACGAGCCGAGGCTCGGTGGCTAACTCCCTACGTCGTTTGAACTCAGCAACGACATCCGGATAGGCGTAAACGGTTTTGGGGACAACACCGGCGATCTTCGCTAGTCGTGTAATTGTTGGCCTTCCGTATCGGTGGCCGGCCGCCGAAAAGAGTAAGTCGAGAGCTGTCTGACGCTTCTGGGGCGTGGGCTCAGTTGTCATCGCGATGCCCATATGTTTCTATCAAGTTCACGAGCCACTGCGTCTGCCGTGTTGGCGACGTCCTCGACCTGTGCAATCTCGAGTTCGCTCAGGAGGACGTGAGACGCCAGGCCCCTTGCAGCCCGCCCGCGCTCTTGCCAAGCGTCCTTGGTGGGCGGCCGAGATCCGAGAATTGGCACAGCTGGTCGGCTGGCACAGTTCGAGTACGGGAGACCCGTCTGAGTCGCTTGACCTGCACAGGGCAGTTGCTGGGTCGAAGAAGCAGTCCGTTAGCAGGCCACGATGTAGCGTCCGTCCCATATGGGCAAGCATTCGGTCGCGCCTCCGTTCGTCAACTACGCTTCCCGGGTACGCGGGCAAGGAATCATGAACGCGCGCGAGCTCGCGGTTGATGCGGCCGCTCGCCGGTCCCGTTGACACTTCACCTGCCAGTTCGCTCTCGTAGATGTCCACGATGTCTCGCCTTTTTCGGAGGTCCTGCTCGGCTTCGACTTCTTCTGAACCCCGAGGCGCTTGTTCCTGCGTAGCCTTCGGAGATCTGTTTGCTCAGGTGCTGAAATTGGCGACCACCAGCAACAATTCCGGCTGTGGGACATTGCAGACGTTTTGGGCGTGGATGTCGTCGATTTGCTTGCGCTGAGTGTCACGAAGGCGGAGCGGACCGCTTGGGGACAAGCGCCGCGTAGGCCCTTTCTGGGCACCTCCCGCCGCTTGGGCCGTCGGGCGGCTCAGATGCGGATGCTCCGATGAGCGCAATGAGCTAGCGCTCCGCCGCCACAACTTTGGCGTCCCCAGCCTAGGGACGCGCCTATTCGCCAACTCGACGCATGGGCCCTCGTAAAAGATCCGAGATTGCCCTGAACACGCGGACAGAGGCGTTTGCCCAGTTACCCAACTCCGTGATTGTATGATCTCTGTATCACCACACCCTCCACTTGAATCGATCGCCTGAACGATCGAGGGAGGTCATTGTAATGCCCAATACTCGCTACCTGGTGAACCCAGATCGAACGATCCTTACAATCGAAGAATTCCGCCGAATCAAACGCTCAGGCTTTTCGGCCTCCGTCGGCACCAGATCAGGCCAGTCTCCTTCCGCCCGGACGCAAGACGCGGCCATGTTTGAATTGTTATTCACGACGGGAATTCGGCTAGGTGAAGCAGCGTCGCTCACGGTAAGCCAGGTTCAGAGCGTGAAAATCGAAAATGGGCAAGACGTCGGGCTCCTGTTTCTCGATCGTTACAAATGGAACCGGCCGCGGCCGGTGTGTATAGACAAGCGTGTCCTGGACGTCCTCCGAGAGCACACCACGAAAGGTCGCGCCGAGCTTGGCGGAGCACCAGACAGTGGGGCACTTTGGCTCACCGATCGAGGCCTCCCCGTACACCCTTCTCACTGGACACGGGCGTTTCGGCGAGCAGCGGTACGAAGTGATCATCCAGGGCGTCTCGAGGGTGTCAGTGCCCAAGCTCTACGACGCTCGTGGACAGTTCACATTTGTCAGTTTATGCGCGGGACGCCGGGACTACTGAATGCCACGAATGCTCGTTACGACGCGTTCGTATCGGCCGAGGAAATCCACAGGATAGGTAGGTTCTTCGGCGCTTCTGACCTTTTGCGCGGGGCGATCCACCAGCTAGCCCTGGCCTGTCGATAGCTTGTGGCCTCCAACGGGTATTGCGAGTTGAGGGGGCCAATGCAACTCTTTGCTCTAAAACTATGCCGGGTAGCGGGGTCCGGACCTAACAGTCAAGGAGCATCGGCCATGGCGGAATTATGCATTAGCCTCAGCCTGAGGGTTGGCATGACTCTGGCGGAGCTCTGGGCTTTTATGGACTTCTTCCGGCCTGCACGTGATCCGGGGCTGACATCGTCGGGCGGGACGGAAACGGTCAGGTGATTGGCCTGAGGTTCTGCTATGACGCATCGCTGCTGGGCCGGAAGCAAAGGTGGCGATCCCGTTTCGACTAGACGCGGTCTTCCTGCCTCTCACTTGGGCGGCCCGCGTTGGTTGAGCAGTGTGGGTCATCGACTCGTGGTGACGGGCGGGGCTCCACATTCCATATGACCGCGTGGCGTCTGTCCGCACCGCCGCATGAGCTGCGCAAAGTGCGCGGCCAACGGCACCTCAGCTCGCGTTACCCCGTCGAGTACGCGGGGGCGCCGAAGGAGGCCAAAGGCGTAACGCCGGAACAGGTGGTTGCGACGACGGGCTGGTCCCGGGCGAACGCGCGAGGGCCCTTGACCGCGGTCAGAAAACGCAAGGTTCCGGTCAGGGCAGTGTCTCGCAAGCTCGTCCCCGAATGCACAGCTATGACTTGCGCTCAGCGAGCAGAAATACGCGAGACACGGATATCATTTCTCGAGCGTCTTGACTCTAGGCCGTTCCGGCACGGCAGTGATCCCCTCCACCGTGGACTGATCGCTGGCGGGCCCACCGCCAGTGACAAACCGAACAGGCCGAGCTCCGCCCACCTCACGGACTTCACCGAAAGAGACCGCGTGCGTGTGAACTGCTGGGCAGCGAGGATCAGGGTGCGATGACGGGCAAACCTGTATGGTATCCATGGACCAGATCTGAAGGAGTTGCCATGCTGGTGTTCTCAAATTGAGCGAATGCATCCAACTAAGGGCGGTAGCGTCCGCCTTCTCCTCGCCCACATACCGTGCTCTCGCCCAGGCACAATGGACGCCAGCACTAACGCGGCTCGCAGTTTTACACGAAGTGGACGGCGTGACCGACAGCACCCCGCTTGGAGAGGCTCTCGAGACGGCATATGCCCAGCTGGTGCGCGACTACCGGGTGGAGTATGTATACAAGAACACCATCGCATCCACCATGGTGTTCGGCCGACACAGTCCCGACACCGCGTCGGCTGTTCTGGAACTGGCCGCGGGCGATTCCATTGCCGACATAGTCGTTCTCAACGGGGCATCAACGGCCTACGAAATCAAGACCGATCTGGACCAATTTTCTCGTCTTCCCCAGCAGGTCGCTGATTACGCCAAGTGCTTCGACAAGGTCATCGTGGTGACCTCACGGGCCAAGGCCGAGGCCGCACTTGACCTCGTCCCGTCAGCTCATGGCGTTATCGGCGTAGATCGGCGCGGACGGATGCGCACGTATCGTGAGCCAACGGTCGATGAAACGCGTCTGGACCCGGGACTGATGTTTCGAATGCTTCGGCGTGAGGAGTACCTTGGCATCCTCAAGCGCACCATCGGCTTCGGGGTGGACCCCACGGAAGGCGATGGCTGGATCGAGGCGCGTACCGCTTTTGCAGCACTTCCTCCGAACGTAGTCCGGCATGAAGTGTTGGTGGAACTACGAAGACGAGGAATGGCAATTGCCAAAGTTAATCCGTCAATTCGGCGTCTACCAAAAAGTGTCCGGGCGTTGGCCTACTCAAGCAAACTGTCTCGGGTCGGCTTCGGCCGATTGCTGACTAGGCTGAACCAGCCCGTGTCGTCTCTGGCCGGGTTGTGATTCTTCCGACATAATGATTTCGTGGGTGCCGAGATCCACGAATTTTGGGGGAGAAATGTATTTTCCGTACTTCTACGGCCGCGGAGCGGAACTGCTCGCACTGAGGGATGTCGCTGGGACGCTGGCATCGAGTCTTGGCGGCGGCCAGAAAGTTTTCCCGATCATCGAATCGCTCCAAGCCAATGCGGGGCCCCTAAAAACTGCTTTGGACGCACTTCGAGCGGCCGGCATGAAGGTTTTCGTGATCACCAATCCCTGCCACGAGGAGCTCGCAAGTACAACAAACAACGCGGCATGGATGCTGAGGCTCAGCGCCGATCTCGCTGACCCTCGTGTCGTTCGCCCGACGTTTATGGTGACTACCAACACGCAGAGTTCTGAGCTCAGGGCATTCCTCACCCAGTACCCGACTCAAGACATCGGCATCGTTGTCCGACACGACTCAATCAATCCTAACGATTTGCAGAGCGAGCTCGGATCCCGCAAGGCTCTGGTCTTCCTGCATCGCGCATGCGATCCCTCCCAATATGAAGCAGTGCTTCCCGCGTCGGCATGCGTGAGAGTCACAGAGAGTTTTGTCCCTGAGGAACGCAATGCCGACTACGGCCCTGCTGAGCTCTTCAGCGAAGAGGCTTCGACCTTTCGGACAAAGGGGCACGCAGGGTTCTCGGATTTCACTCTGCTCTCCAAAGGAATTCCGAAGCTCTCGAAAGGTGGGCTCGCGTCCGCCGTTGCCATACACCTCTCATTCATTAACCCGTCGACCAACCATATTTGGGTCCATCACTACGTTTCGAACACGACGCAGCGCTCTGCGGGCAGCATCGGAAGTAAATTCCTCGAGGCCCTCGACAAACTCGACAGCGACCTCGCACACAATCCTGGAAAATACGTTGCAACTTTCGGCATCGGTGCGTTAAGGGCATTCCATGCGATGCGGAAAGAGACGAACCTTGCCACCAGCAAGCGCCATCAGATCACTCATCACCTTGAAACTGTGCACTCCATTCTCTAGGCGAAGGGACTTCGGCACGCCGTCAGCAAGGACACGATAGCGATCAGTCGCCCCTCTGCTAAGGGGTGACCACTGCGTCGAGGAACCAGAGAATATGCGATATTGAAGCCTGCGGTGCGCTTAATGCGAGATCGCGGCGTCCGGCGCCGACGTCAGCAGCCGGGTCCGGGACTGGTTCGGCCGCAGCCTCCTCTTACACTGATCGGCCTCGGCACTCTTCGAGGGCGTTTCATGGCATTTCTGCATCCGAAGATGTCCATCCGGCGGTTACGATTGCGCGTGCAAGGTAGCGATGATGCTCGGGTTCGGGCATGCCAGATTCCTTTCCGACGTATGAGGTGGCGTGGATGAGTTCGTCGAGCAGATCCAGGTAATCAAGTTGGGGGTTCACACGCGCCGCTGTCACATACCAGGTGCTCCAGTCGAGCTGACTCGCCGGGCACCTCGCGTCAAGGGACTTGGATTCAAGGTGGAGATGATCCCGGTTGCCTCTTCTTCGTGGGAGTCGGCCTTTCCTAAAGAGGCAGACCATCCACTTCGTCTGGGGCCTTGTACCAGTAGGTACTTACATCCGAGTCATCACTATGTGGTAACGGGGAAGCAGTTCGGATCTTGCAAGTAGTAGGGATACTGACTGAAGTTCCGAACACAAGTGCATGCTGCTTCGGCAATGAGGCCAGGCGATTCAGTACCGATTCCGATATGAACGGAGTCATACGTCGTATGTGATGGAGATCTTCGGGATTCTGAATGCGATGAATCATGTAGTTCGAGCACTGCGACAAGACCGTTCCTGATAGCTCGCTTGGCCGTTGTGAGGAGAGGATAAGGAAGAGCCCGTATTTCCTTCCCTCCTTGGCCACTCTCTCGAAAATCTTCGTAGCGTCGAGAGTGCTTGCCGATGCGGGCTGGCTCGGAACGTACCGATGTGCTTCTTCGAGGACTAAGTTCACCGGATACGCGTTTCGTTTGCTGCTCCGCCTGAGGCGATCGAACACAAGCCTGGTCACGACTGAAGAAACAACCTCAACAACCTCATCATCGACTGTGCTGAGATCGAGGACGAAGACCTGCCCCCGCTTAATCGGCTGCGCTCCCTTCCTGTGAATACCTAGAATGTTGTCGACGAAATTGTCACGAGAATCGCGAATCAAGTCGTGGGCAGGATCTGCCCGCAAGAACTCGAACTCGTCGCGCGATTGCAGAGACTTGACCCGTGTGAGAAGGGTCGAGCAGTAGTCACGAACTCGGTTGTTTCCATGGCTCTCTTCGTAGAGAATCGCCATATCGAGGGCCGTCTCAAGGTCTGAGAACTTGAAAGGATGTTGCCGGTATCCCGGGATCTCCGCATCCTGCAATATGTACGTCTTCAAAAGGTTCTCAATCTCACTGATGTCGTGATCATCAAAAAGACCGAAGCGGACCTGTCTGTTGCCTAGAACTCCGCCAACCGAGATCTCGTCTGAGCCGTACACGCTCAGTAGAGAACGCATGCGGTGTTTGGCTGAGGTGTGATTCTCGGTGTCACGCAGCAAATGTTGGAGACAGGACGCCAAAATGTGGTTCTTGATATCCTTTAGGTCCTCAGCTGTGTCCTCGGCAAACAGCGACGTGAGCCCCAGAGCGTTACGCAGCACCGGACGTTGCACGCGATCACTTGTTTGAAGTAATAGCTCCCATTCCTCAGGAGTGAGAAGCCAGTGAGGAAGCTGAAAGTCCTGCGACTCCTCTGCATCGTTGGGTGGCTCAGTCGGCTCGGCGGCAGCTGCTTGTCGGTGGGAAATTCGAGCATAAGTACGGCGGATTGGAACGGGAAGCTCCGACAGTGCTCGGCGGTATTCGCCGTTGGTATCGAAAAGGATGAAAGTGCTACCACCTGCTGGAGCCAGCGTGGTCTTGCCAAGTGCGGCCTGCAGGAGACTTGCGATGGTGCACGATTTTCCGCTCCCGGTGTTGCCGAGGATGGCTGAGTGGGCACCGAAGAACTCATTGATCCGTATCTTGACCTCGTAGTCGTTGAAAACAACTGAGGTACCAATCGTGAGGCTCCTGAGTTTCGTTGCTTGAGGAGACGACTGTGGTACCGCGACTTCTTGGTTAGACACATTGAGGATTCGGTCGAGGTCCCTGTTCTCGACGTGCAAGACGTCGGCATACAAGGGAGGAAACTCCGATACACCGAAGGAAAAATTCTCGGTTTCATCGAACGGAAGGCTGCCCAGAGGCGAGAGGGAGAGCTGGCGTGAAGACACTTGTGTGATGTCTTCCATCGATTTCGAGGCACTAGAAACCGAACCATAATCGGGACGCTCTTGCAGCCCTGTAACTTCGGCGACCACGTAGACATTTGTTAGGGGGATAAGAACGAGCGAGCCGATGCGCGCCACGTAGTGCTGGTCGTCGAAGCCAACCAGGGTATATCCGTCGGCGGCCTCGGTCATCTCCACCGTGAACCGCTCGGCATTGACGTCAACGACTGTCCCAAGTCTCCTACGACGTGCATCAGATGTCGCCATCGTTGCCACTCTTTTGGAAGGAAGCGAACAGTTCCATGACGTTGCCGATTGCTTTCTCCGCAGGATCGCTATCGCCCGACGGCATAACGTCAGCGATGAAGTTACTAAAGTAGTGAGCTTTCCATGTCGAACCTGAGTCTTCTGTGCCGATTACCCAAATGCGTGGATCGTTCAAGTCCTGAAGCTTCTTTACATGTTTGTTAGTGGTTTCTTCGCCAAACTCAGGTTTGGCAAAAATTACAAGTCTGAAGGTGGGGATGGTTAGAGCCTGATAGATGATGTTGTTGACGTGCTCATCGCCGAAGCTGTAGCCAAGAGTTACCAAAGCGCTTTGCTCCTGCACCACCTTGGTCTGGAACTCTCTGAACATGTCGGAGTAGGGAGCAGCAAAGCTTGCGTTTTGCTTTGCCGGCGTTGGATAGATCAGCATTGCTTTGCCGTCTCCGCTTTCGCCCAGCGGACGTTCCTCCACGGGGAAAAGACCCTTCTCCACCGAGTGCCAGTTAAGAGAACCATGAAGCTTTAGGAAGTAGACAAGGTTGTCGAGCGACGTCCAACGCTGGGAAGTCAGATCGAGTCGCTGCGCGATCGTGTATCGAAAAGAAGCTGGGTTAAACCGTTTCTCCACCGAGCCGAGAAAACCGTTGATGTAGGGGACACCTGCGCGATCCATGGCGATCTCGTTGAAAAGGTCGTAGTTCGTCGTCGCGATGGTGGGGCGAGGCAGAGAACGGGACCTTTGCGAGAGCTTCCGGTAGAAGACTTGATAGAACGAGACGACGGTCTCTGCGGAAGGTCCTTCTTGTCCTGCCTTGCACTTATCGAAGACGTACTTTTTGATGGCGTCAATCGCCGAGTCTAGAGAGACCTTCGCATCTGACAGTGCGCGGTTGCTCGTTTTCGCCAAGGCGAACTGAAAACCGTACAGCACCTCCATGAGGCGCTCGAGATTCCAAGAGTAGTCCTCATCGTTCAGGTCTATCCCAAGGTCGTCGGACAGCTGGTCCCGGATAGCGTCAGTTAGGCCGTAGCGGGCGGCCACGTGCCTGTTGTCTTCAGCCAATATGCCCTGAGCAAGCGGGCCCATCGTGGGAATACCGTGCTCGTCATTTCGATTTGGGGTATGGGAGGAACACCCTGAGCCCAAGAGGAAGGTCAGATTCTTGGACGAGAGGACTTCGTTGAAATCATTCTTGGCAATCTCAAAGGGAGAGCGCCGTGCGGCATCATGTTCACCCGCCCTGTAGTGAATACCGCCTTTGAGGAAGGTGAGCGGACGGGCAGTCGGTTCGGCAGTCAAAGGTCCCCCGAGTCATAGTGTGACGCCGCAGAAATGGGCATCACGGCGGCGGTGGGTGGAGTAGCATCCATCGATTGCAGAGCCGCCGTGGCGCGTCCGCTCGAAGATCTTTCCTCTCGGGTGACATTCTAAGTTGCAAGGTGACGGCGGTCGTGAACCCGATTGGCATCGACGGCCATGTCGTGAAACAACGTGGCCGGGATTCCTATGCGTGCTCATAAGAGTTCGTTGTGTCGGCGGTGAAGGATCTCTTATCGGGCGCGCGATACGCAGCCCTGGCATCGGGCTGCGGGCAATCTGACAGCCGTACGATGCGGGATCACTATACGTCTCGAACCGAGCGCTAGGCGGTGGTTCTGGACACCGCGCAGCCGCTCTTCATTCACCGTCAACCAACTCTGACGCTTGAGACGGTTCAAGCTTCGGGCCTCCTCGGTCCGAATGCCAGGACACGAACGGAAGAGTGGGCTGAGTCGACCCCGGACATACCGTCGTGTTGGCGAGGGGTGGGTTACACGACCTCAGATCAAGAGGCAGCGCTTCGCTGCTTCGTCTATGACATTTTGAATCCGATCTGTTGACTTTGAGTGTGTCGGGCGGCCACGTGCCTGTTGTCACGAGTGCTCCGGGAGGCGCGGAAGCGAAAGCCTCCGCCACGAACTGACACGGGAACTTCCTGTCAAGGACTCGAAATAGTAGTACAGGTGCCGGTGCGCCGCCGGGGTGGGCGGTTCGGTCGCCGCGCGGCGCCGCGGTCTGATCACCATTGAATGCCGGCCTCGTCCGCTAGAGCGGCGATGATCGCGGCGGGTTCGTCAAGGTGGTCGACGGGGCGGCCTTGGTCCGCGAACCACGTCGTCCGAGATGTCATCCAAAAGACGACGTCCTCGCCGTCCCAGCCGTACTCGCTGGCGATCTTCTTCAAGTCCTTGAAGAGTGGGCGCACTCTCATCGACCCCTCACCGTCGGGTGAAGGTTCAAACAGGAATCCCGGATACAAGGTCTGGCCGCGGTACCGGAGCCCGAAATCAAGGACGTCCGTGTCAATCTCTGGCCCGGCCGCGAGGGCTTCACTCTGCGTACGAAGCCCGAACTCCCCACCCGATTTGCTTCCCCAAGTTGATCGTGGCTTGAACCGCCCGGGCAAGCTGCGGCGAGACATCGCCGTCCACGCTCTCCAATGCGCGGAACAACGCGTCGATCGGTTCCGCCGATCGGGCGCGCGCCCTGTCGCCGGTCTCGTGCTGGTCGGAAGGTCCTGCAGGTGGGGCCATCGTCCGTTCCCTGTCATGCAAAATGTGCCTTGCTACGCGACGATAGACCATCCGTTGGCGCCCGCAAGGCGCGGCGGGTTGCCGCAGGACAGGCCGCTGCCGGGTCGTCTTGGCCGGCCCTTTCCAAACCTGCTACGCCATCTTGTGACGCACGAACGGGCACAGGTAGCGGTCACGGATTCCCTCGCACCATTGGCGGAAAACTCCGCGCAGCCTCCGCGAGTTGCGGTGCTCCGGTTCTGCGAACATGGATCTCCCCTGTAAATGTGCTCGCCGACGATACCGTTGGGTCTTCGTGGGGTTTCGCTTAGCGTCACCGGCCGCGGACGGCGAGCGACTCGATGCGCAGCGGGGCTTTGCCTGGCCATACGAGCACGCCGTTGCCTTCGCGGGAGTTCTCCTTGTCGAGGACGTCGACTCGGGTAATGGTTCCGTCAGGGTGGGGCATTTGGTGGGTGCTTCGTTGGTGCCAGTGCCCGCAGAAGAGGTGCGGCACGGCGAGCGTGTCGACAACCTCTCCGATGAGGGTGCGGGTTCGTGCGGCCTTCGGACCCAGCTCCGACCGGAGCAGGCCATCGCCCTTGAGGGGGATTCCCGCGGGTGCGTCGTGGCTGATGAGGATGTCGAGTGGGCCGCCGTCTATGAGTCTTTTTGCTTCTTCTGGTGCGGGTTCCTCACTGGACCACCAGTCCTTGCCTTCGGTGCGGTGTTCGTAGTCCACGCTGAAGGCCCCGCCCAGGGCGCCGACGACAAGGTCCTCGACCTGTGTGCGGCCGCCCCGCGGCAACACGCGGATGTTGGATCGTAGGAACGCCGTACCGTCTTCGTCGACGGCAAGTTTGTTCAGGGTTTCCCAATTGTCGTGATTCCCGCCGGAGACGAGGAGGGTGGCGCCTAGACTGAGAAGGTATTTGTTCAGCTTGTCTTCGTAGCGTCCACGTTTCGGCCCGGGCCAGTCCAGGCCGAAGTCGCCGACGTGGAGCATCATGGCTGCACCTTCACGGGCCGCGGACCGGATCGCGGTCAGCGCCCACCCCGCGTTGCCGTGCCAGTCACCGAAAATTGCGATGGGTCTTGGATCCGACATTCAACCAGCATACGGACGCCGGTCTGGATTCCCCTCAGGCGGGCCTAGGCCAGCGACTGTTGGGAATGGGGTTGCCTGCCTGTTTCGCCGGCCCGTTGAAAGCCGGACAGGAGAGCAGCGATCCGCAAGGGGCCTGATGTCGAACCGATCCGATGGAATGCGGTCAACTGTCGACCTGGCGGACTTTCTTCCGTCCCGAGGCCCAAGGCGACCGTTTGTGGACAATGGAAGCTATGACCGATGAGAACGTCTCCATGAGCATGGATACTTCCTCCGTTTCGATCGCTTACCTACGGAATAATCTGAAGGACGTGATTGCGCGAGCAGGCAAGGGCGAGCGCATCCAAATCACGAGGAACGGCAGGGTTCTGGCGGTGCTAGTCGGGCCTGCGGATTGTGAGTTGCTTGAACAGCTGGAGGAGGCGCGAGATTTCGCACAGTACCGTGCCCCCATGAGCGTAGACGATGGGGCGGACTGGAGCAGTTGCGTTCCGACCCTGACGGGTGAACTCCTCCCGTGTCGGGTTCGCCAGTCCCGTTAGGAAATGGGGGGCGAATGATCCCGCCGACCGTGCCGGCGTCGATGCGGACGCCTTTACAGAGACCGCTCCGGGCCCCTGATGGGCTGCATGCCCCACAACGTGAAACCGGCAAGCCTCCCCGGACCTTGGTTTCCGGGTGGAATCATCGGGCGTCCTTGAGAGCGGCGGACATGCAAGCCACCCCCTGCCGGTGAAGAATCGGGGCCGGCGACAGATGAGGAGTCGAATCGCAGGCTGGCCTGATGTGCTGTGCGCGGCGCCCTCTCAGTCGGACGTCCGGGCTTGCCTGGACGGCCAGGGCTCTGTGGCGATCTTCCTTTGCCTCGCAAGGAAATCGATTCGTCTGTCCTGCGGGGGTTGTGAAACCAAGACATCATGACGGGAGCGAACCGCAACTGATCGTAGGCTTCGGCCTCGACCCGCCGGTCTGGTGAGGAAGCCCAGCCCGGATTTTCGTGGGAAGGGCCGGGAAAGCCGCCGCTGGCTAGGAACCTGTGCGGTGCTCATCCCGGCCCTGATGCCAGTAGCGCACAAAATTATTGACCACTACTGGCGTTAGTGACGCTCCACGTCCGAAGGGTCGATTGGATAGGATGACGGCCCTTCTGCATCAAATGCTAGACGGCGCGCAGCTCCCGGCCAAGGGCGGGCCTGAGTTGAAGACCTGATTTAACGCGAGTTGGCACGTTATCGTGGCCGCCGGATCGACACCCCCGACAGCGCAAAAGGAACTGATGTAAACGGGTCTCGTTACATGGTCTCCAGATCCCGGGCATGGATCCAGATGCCCAGGCGGGAGAACTCAGCGGGGGTGCCGGACTTGATTCGGGCCAGCCACCGCTCGGTGGCGTTCGGCAGGACCGTGACAACCCACTCTTCCGCCAGGGGCTTCGGTTGTGTCCATGGAGGCTTGGGGATTCCGAGCCTGTCGCATTCGCGACCAATGACCGCGGCAAGCAGTGTGTCCCACCGCAGGGATCCGGTGGAGCCTGGGGCTATCAGGAAATCCTCATAATTCGAAGGTGATGTGTGACGGAAGTCGGCGATGGCGGTGACCATGATCCGGAAGGCGAAATCAATATCCCCGTTCGCCAGCTCGCGACTGATGATCTCGGCGGTCCTTCGCGAGCTCAGCCGGTGTTCGTCGATCATGGCCATGATCACACGATAGCCCAGACTGACCGCAGGGTTGGTCCGCTTTTGCAGTTGCTGCGGTTTCCGGCGCGGGTCTGGCCGGCCAAGGTGCGGCCTGTCGGCTAGCCCCCGGCAGCCTTCGGGGTTTTGCCCGGTGTGGGCTCGGTTCCCGATGCTGGAGGGGCGATCTGAATAGGCCCCAGGTCATCTTCGTATCGTCGGTGACGTTCTTCACGTCGCGTTCATAGTCCGCGTCGACGGTGCCCCGGATGCGAAGGACGTCGGCCCTGGTCAGGTATGGGTTTTTCTCCACTGCGCTTCCCTCCCTTCAGGGGAATTCGCCTCGTCTAGGATCCCACGTCGTCCAGAGGCAAATGGGGACCATCGCTGTCCGTGGGAACGTCACGGGGACCGTGCCCTAGAAGGAATGGCTCGAAGCCCTGAAGCCGCGGCAGCAAAGTATCCGGAGCCAACTGACCGAGTATCCGGCTCATCATCGCATGGTTTCCCGGCCACCGGCGGTATCGACGACAACGTCTTCCATGGCGACTAGCCTAGACCCGATCACTGTTTTGATGAGTTGCTGCTGGCGTCCCACGATTCAGCTTTGTCCCCAGGACGCCATCGCAGCTGATAGGTCAATTGTGCAAAGACGCTTTGCACAAATAGCGGCCGCTGTCGGTGTTCTCAGCGATGATATTGCCGTGGCGAGTTTTCCGATCAGCGAAGCCGGCCCTGGGGATGCCGTCCCGCCGGGGCGGATTGGCTACGACATTTCCGCGGACCAGCTGCTTCTCCACACGATTCAGAGCGAGGAAGCTTTCGGTGCGCTCTGTTCGGCGGGCGTGCTCGTGTCGGATCCTTCCCGTATCGATCCTTTTCTTGTCGATGCCTACGACTGGCTTTACCGGCAGATGGCGGCACGGCTCACCACGGCCGGGGACGGGGCCATCTGGTTTTGGGCGCGGACCACGCGCCGGGATTTGGTGGACAGCTGCAAGGTCTCGATCGGGCAGGTTCTGCTGACCTGCAGGGTGCCGCGGGAACGGGTGCTGCTCTCCCACTATGGCGACTGGCATGCGGTCCTGAACAAGTTCCCGCATATCCCCGAGCTCCCCGGCGAAAGTGATGAAGGCTACACCGCCCGTATGAACCGCGTGGTCGACGAATTCTGGGCCAGACTCAGGGCCGCAGGAACCTGGGGCGCGGGAGTCGCGGACTGGCCGGCGGATTTGAGGGCCGAAGTCGAGCAGGGCTGGGAGAAAATCTTTGACCCCGGGAATTACGGTCGTTTCGAGTCCTGGCAGGCCACCATGCACACACTGCACGCGGAAGACATCGTGAAAGCCGTCAGAATCCGGCGCTGAACTTGCCGTCCTGTGTCAGGCCAAGACTGCCCCGCCCGGTCCATGCAGCTGGCAGAACGCGCGGCGAATAATTCCGGGGGCACCACACGAATTCTCCCGCCGTGTCCGGGTGCTCTCGCGGGTCCCGCATGCCCGGAGCCGGCTCCGGTTGGACGGTTCCGCTGCCGTCGAAACACTCGCCACGGGTAGATTCTGTGGTTGGTCCGCTGGCGAAGTCGGGTCGGCTTTGTCCCGGACGCCACCGCCGCTGAAACACCAATAGTCCAAAGCGCTTTGGACCATTGGCGACCCGCGGGCCCGGGAGAGCCAAAGCGTCCGTTCTGCTTCAGGGGAGGATCGGCAAAGAAGTTCCGATGGACGGGAATCAGAATTCAATCAGCATAAGAAAAGCGGACCGGCTCCGGGATCGGCCGCCGGGTCCTGCGATGTTGGATCCCCGATCGGGTTTGGGCGGGCGAGCCACTGGTGCCGCTGTTGGACCTTTTGTACGTCTTTATACCTTTTATATCTTTCATACTTCCCTGCCCCTGACCGGCGAATGAAAGCAACCCTTATGGCTGGTTGCCCAGGCGGAGACGATCCCAGGCAGGGCGGCAACGCCGTTCGGGTTGCCCCCGGCATGGTTTCTTACGCCACGAGCCGGAGTGGTCGCTCGCCCAGTTGGACGGTGATTTCTTGGCCCCAGGAGGCGGTGAGGCGGTCTTCTTCCATGCCGTCCCCGAACACCACGAGCTGGTCGGAGGCCACAGTGATCCGGAGTGTTTCGCCCGCCTCCAGGGCGCCTTCTGTCAGGGAGGCTCCGGTGATGGGGGAGGGCCAGGCTTCCCGGACGAACCACGCGAGCCGGGAATCCGTCGGAGTCGGCAGGGTGCGTCCTCCGCGTTCGAGGGCGATGGATGCGCACCAGCCGGTGGCCCCGGTGCCGGTGGAGACGATCAGCCCGGAGGAGGACTGGCGTTCGGTCAGCCCGTCCGGGGTCGTGAGCCGGTACCGGGCCGATTGGTGGGAGGAGTGGCCGATGAAGATCTCGTTGAGTCCGGAGAGTTCCTGGCCGTCGTCGAGCCGTGCCGTCACGGTGGACAGTTCCTCGCAGGACAGGTGCTCCGCCGCTTTGGCGGTGGTGGTGTCTTGTAGCAGTTTGGTCGCTGCGTCGGGGGTGTGCCGGACGAGGACGCCCGGATTGATGCCCGGCTCGGGGTTGATTCCGATGACGGGCTGGCCGGTGAGGTATTTGGCGGTGTTGGCCACGAGTCCGTCCTGACCGACGACGGCGATGACGTCCTCCGCCGTGAACAGGAAGCGGCTGAGGTCGAAGCGTTCGATCTCGGCGCGTCGCCATTCGGCCGGGACCGAGGCGCGGATGGTTGCCAGGGCCTCGGTGAGCCGGTCGTGGTGGTATTGGACTTCCTGGATGGTGCGGCCTCTGGTGCGGAGGAAGAATTCGGCTTGGCCGCGGGTCGCGTGCCGGTCCAGGAGTTCCTGGAGTTCCGTGCGTCGGTGGACGATGACGAGGCGGGGGTTGGCCACGGCGGCAGGCCTATTTCCCGGTCCGGCCGGTGGTTCCTGCCGCCGTCCCGGCCGCGGCGGGGACAGCATTGCCAGCTGGGTTCTGGAAGAGGCCGGCGAGGGCGCCGGTGAGCAGGTCGGGGGTGATGGTGAGGTTGCCGATGTGGGGGAGGGACCCGGCTGCCTCGCGCAGGGCCAGTGCGAGCAGGGTGGCGTGTTCCATACCTGCGTAGACCTCCATGGTGGCTGCCTCGCGTGCCGCGTTTGCCTCGCCGACGAGCCGGATCTGGTTGGCTTCGGCGGTGGCGTTGATGCCTTGGCGTTCAGCGGAGGCCTGTGCCTGGATAAGTCCTGCGGCGGCTTTTTCCTCGGCTTCGCGCCGTGCGTTGGCGCCTTCCTGGGCGACGAGGTGTTCGCGGCGGGTGGCCAGTTCGATCTGGCTGGCCATTTCGTTCTCGGAGATGGTCCGTTCACGCTCGACCGCGACGGCCCGGCGTTCGTACACTGCCCGGTCTGCTTCGGCCTGGAGCTGTTCCCGGACCGGGGTCTGTAGGGCGCGTTCGACGTCGGACTCCGGACGGATGGCCAGGACCTGCACGCCGAGGATTTCGATGCCGGTGGAGGCCAGCCGGGTGTCTGCCCGGAGGGCGTCGGTGAGGACGGTGCGGAGCTGGCTGACGCCGCGTTCGAGGGCCTGGGCGAGGGTGGTGGTGGCGATCTGGTCGATGGCGTGGCTTTGGCACAGCTGGCCGATGATCGTGGCGACCTGCTCCTTCCCGGTCGCCTGCACCGTGCCTGCCCCGGGGCCGGCGGGTTGGAGGGCGAAGTCGAGCCGCGTGGACACGGCCACGGGGTCGATGAAGCGGTAGGTCACGTTGGCCTGGACGCTCACGTCCTGGTGGTCGCGGGTGATGGCGTGGAAGAGGGTGGGCAGTTCCTGGTCGTCGACGGGGACCTCGCTGAGCACGGAGTTCACCGGCCGGTACCAGAACGCCTGCCCGACCCCCTGGTGCCTGACCGTGCCTTTCTGCAGGTGCACGACGTAGCCGGTGGGGCTGCCCAGGAAGTGGCTGATCCAGGGGTAGCGCTTGATGCTGGCCATGGGATTCTCCTAACCCTTTATATTGTCGTCAACATGACGATAATCAAACGATAGGCTCGCCTTCGATTTATTGTCAAGGTGACGATAACTACCTAGGATGGGGTAATGCCTAGGTCCTATCCGGCGCCCGCGCGTTTTCCGGTGACCGTCGACGTCGTCGCGCTCACCGTCTCCGAGGACGTCCTGAACGTCCTGCTCATCACCCGCCTCATCAAGCCCTTCCGCGGCTCACTCGCCCTGCCGGGCGGGTTCGTGCTGGCAGGTGAAGACCTGGTGACGGCGGCCGGCCGCGAACTGGCCGAGGAAACCGGCGTCAAGCAGATCCCGGGGCATCTTGAGCAACTCGGAAGTTACGGTCCGCAGGGGCGCGACCCGCGCGGGGACGTGCTCACCGTCGCCCACCTGCTGCTGGCACCCAACTTTCCGGTCCTGTCCGCGGGAAGCGACGCCGAACACGCCGCCTGGTATCCGGTCAGTCAGGTTCTGGATGGTGAATTGAAGCTGGCCTTCGACCACGAACGGATCCTTGCCGACGCCCTGGAACGAGCGAGATCAAAGCTCGAATACTCACCCCTCGGGACAGCGTTCTGCGGTGAGGAATTCACCATCGCGCAACTCCGGACCGTGTACGAGGCCGTGTGGGGCACGCGACTGGATCCACGGAATTTCCACCGCAAGGCCACCGGAACGCCCGGCTTCCTGGAGGAGACCGGAAGGATGACGACCGGTGACGCCGGTCGTCCGGCGGCGCTTTTCCGCCTAGCCGAGGCGGCCCGTCCCTCTGTGGGTCAGCCGACGAGGGCCGTACTCAGCCCGCCACTCATGCGACCTCGCGACTGACGTCCGACTGTGGTCCAGAGTTGGTTTCGGCCTCTCCTTGCGGACTCTTCCTAGGTTCGGCAATCCGGCACACGGCCTCAAAGGCACGCGAAGAGGAACCCGCTCGATGATTATTGGTCCTCAGGCGCTTTGTTGAGCCTTCGAAGGATTCCCGCTCAGCCTCAGCTGCCTCGGAAGGCCGGCCGTACATTGCCCGCATATCTGGTCTGGTTTGATAGGACGATCAAAGTCACGCCGCGACGGCACTAGTGACAGCAGGGGCGGAGTGGCATTGCTTTCAGCGAAAACCAGACGCAACTCGCGGACGGACACCGCAAGGCTATGAGCACCTCGGCGGCACTAATCTACTCTCCAGATTGCCGGAACGGGGTGTGTTGGGACGAACAGCCCTGGGTCTGATGCTCACTCGGTTCTGACTAACAGCATGAGAACAGCCGCCGAATAATGTTCCGAGAATCCGATCAGGGACCGGAGCGGCTTGGTTCCCGCTCGGCCGCCCTATACGGCTCCTTCACGTTGTGCTGACGCCTGTCGCGGCGGTTTCAGGACTCAATCCGGCACGCGACGGGTGCGCTGATATCGGCGTTTGATGCCGAGGCAGGACGTACCTAGGAGGACATCCATGCGAGGTCTTCGCGAAGCCGCATCAACCGGTGAACCAGCACCTCGGATAAGAGCAGTACCGATGGCCGACACGCCAGCAAGTAATGAGCGGACCTGAAAGCAACTCGTTCAAACTTCTCCGCACGTCTGCAAAGCTCGGGTCGTGGTGCGTAAAGGATCCCGACTAGTCTGTGTGCTCAGATCCTTCGTGCAGCGAGCGGAAATATTCCCTTAGTGTCTCAGTACTGATCTCGGCATTTCCGCGGTGCTGAGGTGGCGCCGACTCCCAAGCTTCCAGCCAGGGGCGCTCGGAATGAGTCCTATTGCCGAGGTCGAACCCAGTAAACGGTTGGTAGAAGTCCGCAACAATATCGATCGTGCTCGCGCCGCTCGGTGAAATCAGTTCTTTAGAGCCTTGCGGCCAATCGCTGACGGAAGCCTGACCTCTGTGGTACCGATAGAGTGCCGGGCACACCGGGCCCATGCGCCAAGCCTTGATCGGCTCGTCGAAAAGCCGTTCGCCGTGCCACGCCAGATGCCAGCCTTGGGCGTAATAGCAAAGCTTCTGCAGCTTCATCGTGGACAGATTACCCTCTCGAGCGAGGATATAGGCCGCGACATCGTGCACGCTTGTCATTTATCTCCCCTCAATGAAGTCGTCGTCGTATGCATCATAGCTTCCCCGCGTCTTGGGATCCCTCCGGGGCGCGACTTTCAATCGCCGAACTCGGCGATGGGTAACGTTCTTGCTTTTTCTTCTTTTCGCGCCGAAGCCCAACTGCGAGAAATTGCGCGACCACCTCGGCGAGCAGCACGTGGCTCGTTGTCAGCGAATTGGCGTGCGGAGCGTCCACAGACAGAACCCCGATCTCCGCTGTTTGAAACTTGACGGGAACATTGAGGAAGGTCCGATATCCCTTTCCAGAACAGTCCACCGCGTAATCAGTCGTTTCTATATTCTCGATCAGGCGTGGAGAGCCTCCATCGATGACGGCGAAGACGCCATCGGCCTCTGGGCTCTCATTGCGGACGAAGTTTCCTCTGGGCGCATCGAACCGGCCTACGTGCGGCGTCCGGAGCGTGAGGGCGTTGAGAACGTCATCGCTGCTGGCCTGGGTGGACTCGACCTGGTCCAAATAGTAAAGGCATGCTCGTGCGTCCGGTACCTCGATAACCCTCGTAACCAAGTCCAATGCCCTGTTAACAAGGTCACGTCCGTATGTGGCACTCTGGGACTCTGCAAGCTTTCCCATGTCATGGATTACGGGCGACAGTTGATTGAAGATCCTCTTCGTCGTGTGTGCTTTGGAGGCAGCCAACGCTGTCCGGAGCCTGGCTACCTCACTTGAACGGGCGAATCCTCCGGCAATCGCCCAGAGAGTTCCCAGAACTATCCCGACAAGGCCGGCCCAGAACCAAAAGGGATCAGTAATCCACCGGATCCAGTAAACAAGGCCGTTTCTGTCGGTGACGGAAAGAGGCAGCGCAGCGGCGCCAAGTGCGGCAATCAAGGGGCCGACCCACACGGCGGGCCAACGAAGTACCCAGACGGGTCGTTTCACGGTATGCGAAGGCTCGGACGAGCTAGCCATCTGGTTACTCCCTGTCCAACAGCCGTTGTTCTGTATCTCCTGTGTGCACAAATGACTGTAGCTCGGGCACCCATTCAACTTGAAACCATCGATTTCCGAGACAGCCAGAACCCAAAGCGAAGGGTGAACAAAATTCCGGATGGACCGACTGAGCCGATCCAGGCGCCACACCTCGAGGTCGTCGCTGGAGCGTACTCCGTGGGAGCGCCGAGCTGAGCGAATCGGCTCACTGTGAGTTGATGCCGGGGGCTGACTGCTCCGCCGTGCGTGCCAGGAACCGTCCAGCCCGCCGGAAGTCACGGACAAATAATGCAAACCCGATCACTACGGCAACAATGCCAACTGCCATTAGCCACGCGGCGGCAATGTCACCGCGAAGGGCAAAGCGCACGGCTTGGGAAATGAAGAGAAGTGGAAATATCGGCGCCAGGAGCAGCAGTTGGGTAGCCAGGCCCTTTCGCAGTTGGGCTGCCGCGCCCCGGGTGACCACAAGGTGTCCCGGATCTATGGCCGCATTCCCAGGGATCTGCCGACCGACCTGCTTTCGTTCCTCGCTCTCCAGCGAAAGCAGCACGTCGACCCTCCCGTCCGGGCGGCAGGCACCACTTTGTCCGCGTTGTAGACCAGACCCCCAATCAGAACACCGAGGACTGCGAGGAAAAACCCGAACACCAAAAAGGAAGCCCATTCCGCCAGAGCACCCCCAAAGGCAAGCATCCCGCCCACGGTCCCGGCCCTAGGAGGATGACCACTCCGGCTGGAAAATACCGCGTGTAATAAGTCTTCACGGCCTCGCCCAGGCAATTGTCCGCCAGCCCTGAGCTCTTCTGGCAGCATGGTCCCAACGGTTTGACTCTGCCATGAGATCGTCAATTCCGCTCATCGTCTTCTTCCCACGGATGCAGCTAACGCCGACAAAGACACGGGTGAAACCGTTTGCTGATGCCGATGGTCCTGTCGCTCAAATCCTGAACTATTCGAACCCGTAAGCCAAGGATGAACGGCCATGGAGCACCATTGATTTCGTTTGGCGGTTAAATCGCAGTTTGAATTGGCGGTTCTGCAGGTCCGTTCGCGGAACGACCTGACACGATCTCGGGAGTGTGGCGAAGTCTCGCCAAGTGTACTCTCAAGGCAATTGGGGGTTAGGAAAGGCGGAGTGCTTCGGTCCGAACTCCTCGATTGAAGGAGGAGCCAACAGAACGATCCGTCTTATCAAGCGTCAGTTCGTCGAGATGCCCCAGCCTGCAAAAGCCCTCTTCCGATGCTTCCTCGCGTCCGTCGCGCTCTGCTTTCTCCTTGGAGCGCCGAACGGTCCGGAATGGTTGCTGCTGCTGATTGTCTTCGTCATTGGACTTTCAATCTTCCTTTTTGGCCTCTGCATTTTCAGGGACGTCAACGGCGCGGCAACTGGCTGGTCCCTTATGTACAAAGAGAGCAAAGGAATACCGCCGGAAGGCTTCACTTTCGTAGATGTTCCGACGATAAAGTTCATGGGCTTCATGTACATGTGCATGGGTGCCCTGGCCTTTGTAGGCATGACACTCGAGGCCTCCAGGCAGGCATATTTCCCAGGCACACGTGGTGCGACCCAAAGGACGGTTGTCTGTAGGACTCAGCACAGGAACCCGCAGCGGACGGTAGCTGCCCCCAAGGCGAGAAGCCTGTCGCGGGCAGGTACTGGGATGTAGGCTCCGAACATGTCAAGGCGGACCTTCTTCAAGAGCGATTTCCCGCGCGCCTCCCTGATTACTGATGTGCGGGAGGGCGCCCACGCAACTGGTCTAATAAATGGCTTTCCAGCATCTGCTGCGCACCGGGGCGTCTACCGCGACAGCAGCAGCTTTTGACCGTCGGGACGCAGTTCCCCGGTGGGTGAAACATGCCGGTAAAGGGTCTGACGGGTGATGCCGAGTTCGGTGCAGAGTTCGCTGACCTTTGTATCCGGCTTGCCCATGGAGGCCAGAGCGAGCCGGAGTTTCGCAGGCGTCATCTTGAAGGGCCGGCCGCCGTTGCGGCCGCGTGCGCGGGCGGAAGCGAGACCCGCAATAGTTCGTTCGGAGATGAGTTCGCGTTCAAATTCGGCCAGGGCGGCAAAGATCCCGAAGACCAGCTTCCCGGAGGCAGTGGTTGTGTCAATGGCCGCGCCCTGCCCGGTGAGAACCTTCAGCCCGATGCCGCGCTCGGTCAGGTCGTGGACGATGTTCACCAGATGGCGCAGGTCCCGGCCAAGCCGGTCCAGCTTCCAGACGATCAGAGTGTCGCCGTGGCGCAGGGCTTTGAGGCAGGCTGACAGATGGGGCCGGTCGTCCTTCTTCCCGGAGGCCCTGTCCTCGTAGAGGGAGTCCGCGTCGACGCCAACTGACAGGAGCGCGTCGCGCTGCAGGTCCGTGGACTGGGATCCGTCCGCCTTCGAGACGCGCATGTATCCGACCAACACGGCAGTTGCCCTTCGTCATTTATACGTTCGTTTACGTGACACCGTGATTCCAAATCGGAGCAGAATCGAAATGTGTCACTTAACCCGTTACTTATTCTAAGTCATGCAAAGGATCGTTAATCCTCTATATGTGACAGAAGGTTGCCGCGAACTAAACGGTCAACGTCGACATCCCCAGCTACATCTCGAGGTCAATGTCCCGGCTCCTGATGTCGTCACGCGCCCTTTGCTCGAGGGCGTCCGCTTTCTGTGCAAGATCGTCGGCCTCTTGCCTGACTCGTTGGGCGTATTCGCTTCCTTCTTCCCCGAAGGGGTTGCGCACACTGCGGAGGTAGGTGTCGAACGCGATGTAAGCGTCGCCGGCAGCTCGCAAAACGCCTTCAGAGCCGTCTTCGAGGATCGCGGCGCCTTGGACCTCAACGACCCGGTTCATGGCCGTCCTGAGGATCTCGTCGTGACGCTGGTCGCGCGTCTCCTCAGTCTCGCCCGCGTAGATGAAAGCCTTCTGCGTCATGACCTGCCTGACCACGATGGAGAAGTCGACATACGGCACATATAGGCTCCGCAGACGCGCGAGCTTGTCATCTCTCCGGCGTCGCCTTTCGGTAAGGACGTTTCGGTTGTTCTCATGGCGCTGCGTGAGGAGGACTCCAACGATGGCGGCCGCCCCGCCGAGGACAGCGCCGATGGCGCCGCTGAGGAAGGACCAGAGTGGATCTGGGCCGCCGGGATAGTTCACGATGACGGACGTAGACAGCATGGCCTCAATCTAGCGTCCAGAACGACCCGCGCTGGTACCGCCTCGGGTAGGCGACGTGCGTCGTTGGCCTGCTCAAGCATCCGGCTTTCGCGGATTGTCGGGACGGGGTTTGCCGAGTTCAATGAGATTCATGACATGGCCGAGGATCTCGAGGCGCTTGATGACCACGATCTTGACGTCGGGCGTGCCTCGTCCGGGGTTCTGTCATCGCGTTTTGAGCCGCGGTTTTACACGCATCGCGGCCGTTGCGCCTTGGCTCTCTTGATCCCCAAAAAACGTACCGGAGACACCGTTGTCTAAGAGATGACTTGCTGAGACACGGGGTCTTGGTGGAAAACCGCGGATTTGCGGGGGAATGGGCGGCATGTTCCGGGACCGCTTCGGGTGTCTTGGAAATCAATAGTTTTTTGCGACAGCCCGGACCCGCGGAGAGGAACAATCTTGACGGTTGGGCGGTCCGGGGGTCTGAATGTGGAGTCTCCATGGATGTTGTCTAGCAGCCCGTTAGGATTCTCGCCAGGTCAGCTTCTGGCGTGCTGCTGCTGGACCGATCCTGAGGTGAACCAGCGGACGAGGGGAACCGCGAGCATTACTGCCGATTCTGCGGCCTCCGGGCTGATGGTTTCTTTGGCGCCTAATTCATGATTGCCGCCGTGGCGATCGACTTGCCCTGCCCAAAGGGTTTTCAGCATCGCGATGATGGTTTGCCCGTTGGAGTAGTGCTCGTCTTCGCGCTGGAAGGGCAGCGTCCAGTCCGCTGCGTCGAAGTTCGTGCCGTTTATCTTTTGGATGACCTTGCCGAGTGTCGGCTTCTCACGAGGGCCGAATCCCAGCAAAGGAATGGCGGCGTCTTCGACTGCTTCAATGGCGAGTCGGTAGGCTTCCTTGGGGTTCGGGTCCATGCCGAAGGCTGCACCCCACGCTTGGGCGAGCGTTTTTCCTGCGTGCCCGGAGGCGCGCGTGACCTGCTCCGTGGCGGTCTGTACGCCCTCAGGTACGCGGCGGATCAGGCCCAGAGTTCCCGGGCGCCTGATTCCGATCGTCCACTTGGATCCGGAATCGGCAAGCATCGTGTTCAGTGTTCCGAAGAGCCCGGCCTGGTTATCCGTGGCGAGGTCTTCGATGACGTCTTCTGCCGGTGCCAGCGACAGGATGTAGTCGGTCAAGGTCAGCTCGGAGCCAAGGGCCTGGAAGTGTTTGATCACTGCATTCACAAGACCCGCTGTACTGCCGGGGTACTGCACATAGATTTCGCAACGCAGCTGCTGCTCGATTCGGTGCAGGAAATCCTCGGGCGCGCTGCCCGAAAACAGCAAGCCTAGAAATTCGTACTGCCAGCCGGTGTGGGCTTTTCGCATCCAGGGCGGGACACCGTCATGGAGTGCATCGTAAAGCCGTTCGGATTCCTTGTCGTGACCGAACGGCCGCCATTCACCAGAAGTCATTGAACAAGGATCTCTCAGTTTCTGGCACCCCTGCGTGACCGCCCACGTGTCGTGTGACTTCCGACGGAAATCTATACGTGCCGGGGAGCGCGGTCGCGCCAGGACCCAGGAGCGCCCACCAATACCAAGACTGTGCGCTGCTCGTCCTTTGCTGCGGCAACATCCTGTGTGACCGGATGGCCATCAACGGAGGCAAGCTGTCGATGCGCTGGCGTAAAGTCGTAGAGATACTTTTCGCCTTGCACGAGACCCCGGGGGACCATTGAGCGCACACCAGCAAGGTCAGCTCAGCATGGACGCCCAATTGCAGATCAGAAAGCTCGAATCCGCATACAAAACAAATGCCGACCGGCCCGTGGCCTACCTTGATGAGACGTCAATGCCGACCGGAGTATACGAGGGGTCCGACCCGTTTTACGCGGTTACCGTCGTCGTGGTTCCCCGATCCGACCATGAAGCCATCAGAAAAGAGCTGCTGGAGATCATCGGTGCACCGTATTGGCACTCAACGAAGGCGAACGAGACCGAGGAAGGTCGGGCAACGTTGGATGAACTTGCCCGCTATATCGGTGACGGCACGGAGCCGGTGATCATTTCAGCGCAGGCCCTTGTTGACCCCGAGGACAAGAGCCAGGAGAAGGCCCGTGCCGCCTGCTTGACCCACTTGCTGGGCTCTCTGCATGGAGGCTCGCTTTGCGAGCCGGTGAATCTCTTTGTGTTGGAACGGCGCCAGGACCAGAAGCGCAGGAACATCGACGATTTCACGTTCAAAGCGGCTAGGAAGAGCGGAGCCATTCCGTTGACGGCGGAGACATTGCAGGTCTCACCCACGCATGAGAACTTGCTTTGGCTTCCGGACATCGTCTCTTACGCGTACTACCGGAAAATGGCCGTCAAGCAACCTGGTCTCTTCGACCATCTAGCACACATGGTCACGCACATTTCGCCTGTACCGGCCCGTTAAATGGAGCAGCCCCGGGCGGCCGTAGCAATCAAACCCGGGGCCAGGCCGGACCTCGAACTTCCTTACGGAAGACAAGTTCCAACACCTTGCTCTCGTACAGACTAACCCAGAAGGAACTCCAGGGAACACCATTTGTGAGAAAACTAACGCGATCTACCCACGCCGCGAACCACTAACCGCACTGCGGGACCGCATTGCTCCGACGCGGCCTGGGGCCAAGAGCCAGACCGATATGCTGGCTTGGCGCAGCGTGGCTACCCGTTAGCCGGCAGCGTTTTCCCATGAAGAGTCGCCCTGGGCTCGTGAGTCAAGGAGGGTCGGAACGTGGCCGATAAGTCTTGGGTTGATTTTGCCCAGTTCGCCCTTAACCTTTTCCTGGCAATAGTCACCGTCTCCTTGTTCATCCAGGGAACGAGAGACCGGCGACGGATAGCTGAGGATCGTAGACGCGAACAAGCGTCCAAGATTAGCGTCCACCGGTTTGACCGAACGGAGCAGACAAGGCCTGATTCCTATCGCGTGCTCGGCACGCGTGTAGAGATCCGCAACGACTCGGATGCTTCCATTTCGAGAGTCCACGCCCTCCACCTGACCTTGCCTTGGTGGCACGACTATGTGAACGCCCGCGGCAGGACAGCCGTCGACCCTTACCGAAAGCAAACCATACGCTTTGCTGGCCATGCCGAGCCCGGAGTCAACGACATTTCGATCCCTCCAGGGCAGAACGTCTATTACGACGATGCCCCACTTCCCGGCCAAACCATCCTGCTGTACTTCACTGACGGGGCAGGTATTCAGTGGGTCAAGCGAGACGGGCAACTCTGGAGATATGCCGCGGATACACACTGGCTAAGTCGTCTGTACTGGTGGATGTATTCCAGACGGGGAACGCGAAGGCTTGTTGGCTGGCTACTCGACTACGCGCGCCGGCGGTTCAACAAGGTGGCACCGAGCGTCCCGCTATCGGCCCGGGTTGCCACGTTTCTTCTCGGCGTGCCGCCTGTCCCAGGCGGTGCGAGTGAGCCGTGGCTGATGCCCCGCAATGCCCCGAAGAAGGACTGGCTGTACCAAGAGTGGATCAACGGAATTTACCTCGACCGGGCAGCCGCTACCGAACACGCCGATGCTGGCGAAACGCCTCAACCTTGAGGCGGAGTCACATCACCGACGGGAAGCTCAGGCCTGCACCTGAGGAATCGCAAGCTATGCCGAAACGAGTTGCCTGACCAAGCCACATCGGCAGAAACTTCAACAACAACAGGCTCTACCAGTGTGAGATGCACACTCCGCCTTTCCCTGGCGAACCTGTTCAGCGTGGATTCACCGATGACTTCCGGCCAAGGATGCCGGGACAAGCTAGACGGGTGCTTCCTCGCGCCACTCGCTGCGGACACTAGCGAGGTAGCTACTCCAACCACCTTTCTCTGAAGGAAAGCCGCCCGCGGCGTGATCACCGTCGTAGTACCACTGTTCGTTTGGGCCGCCGACAGCCCCAATACCGAAGTAGTAGCCGGACACGGTTTGGCGGTAAGCGAACCACGATTGCCCACCGTGCCCTACTTTCATGACAATTCCATGAGGGTTCGGCAGCCCCTGACGGTCAAAGTTGCCGATTAGCGTAAGGACATTTGGGTCGAATCTATTATTGTTCCGGTAGTGACCCGAATGACACACATAGAGCCACTCCAGTGCGCTCTTGGTTGCTCGAAATTCTCGCCGATCAAGCCACATGCCGTCTTCGTCAACACCAGTAGCACCTGAGAAGTTAACGAGTCTTTGGCGAGCGGACTCGCGCCTAGCTCTGTCTGCCTCGACCTCGGCGAAGTAGATTTCAACTTCATGGCGGGCGCTACGAAAGGTTCTGGTGGCAACTGCTTGCCGCCCTCGTTGTCCGGCGAACCGGTCAATTGCCCTCAGATCTGTACCTAATGCGCTTATGAGCCCCAGTCGAACCCTGAGTGGTATCGCGCGCCGATCCGAAAACCGCGCAAGTCGCACCATCATGGACTCGAAGCCGGCGATCACCGCCGCAGCATACGCGAATGGGGCCGCGGCAGCTGCGAGCCAGATAGGCAAGAAAAGCTCCCTGACCACGTCACCCAAGACAAAGGTTCCGGGTGCTTGCACGAAGCTCACTATGGTGGTGCCGATCAACGCCAAGGAAACTATCCCCAACAGGCTTGCAAACATACGCCCCACAGCGCGGTACTCGTCTGTCGTTTCCGCTGCAGCTTGCAGCATGACAAGGCAGGTTAGGACAGGAAAGAGTATAAGTTCGGCCCACCAAGCTAGCGTCTGCACATTGACCATGAACTCGAAAAAGGCAGCCAAGCGAATGGTGTCCCGGAGGTGGCGCCTGAAGTAACCGTCAGTCTTTGATGCTTTGGTGATTGCGTTGACGTAGAGAACCAGCCCGCTAGCGATGAACCAAATTACAGTCGCGCCAAGAAGCTTCGGCGTCCAGACGTCGAGCTTCCATGAACACCAGACGACGCCCGACAGGAATACCGCGTAGGTTGCCAAGGACGTGAGAACCTTCCAGTTCCCAAGGCTCTTGACCGCGGACATTGCCGCTTCCCTCGTTTTGGACCAGCCAAATACGAATGCGATGAACACGGCAAGCCAAACTCCCATCGCGATTTCTCTTGTGTTGGCGTAATCCCCCAGCGACCAGTTCATGGCCACAGGTTATGCCATTCGTGTGTCAGTTCTAGTAGGGATCTGACGGGCTGTGCCCATTGTGGGCAGGTGGAGCCCGGAAGGTAGAGCTCAAAGCTGTCGACACTGGTTGCCAGCCCTACGTGGAAGTTGCGCGGACGGAGGCCCGGGTGTTTCAGCTGGCCCTGGGTGCGTGGTTGTTGATGTAGTCAAGGACCGCTGAGCGTAGCGCGTCGGGAAATTTTCTTCCTTCGGCGGCCGCCAGTGCCCTGAATGAGGCGTTCAGGGATCCGGGAACCCGGATGCGCCAGGTTAAAGAGTCCCGCCTTCCGGATCGAGCCGGGGCCGGCCTCCCATCGCTTTGATCTCTTCCCGCTCGGGCGGGGTGTCCGCGGCGTCCAGAAGCATTTTCAGGGCCTCTGCGCGGCTCTCTTCGGTGCCGCGGTGGATGACCGCGTTGGGGCTGATCGAGGGTTCCTCGGATTCCGCCCAGCGGGCCCGTGCGTCGAAGTCGATGTCTGTCATGATTCCTCCTTCAAAAGAGATAGATACTTTTCCCGGGCCAGGCCACCATCGCGTGGAAGATGACGACCCTCCGGGGAGGGATCCCCAGCACCATGACTTCCACGTTGCCGTTTTCATTGACGGCTGCTTTTGGCACGGTTGCCCGGACCACTACCGGGCCCCGGCATCCAACGTCTCCTATTGGGAAGCGAAAGTCACCCGAAACCGCAATCGCGACACCGAGACGTCAGCAAGCCTCGTATCTGCCGGGTGGACCGTCCTTCGGTTCTGGGGCCATGAGGACCCCGCGGCCATATCTCATCAGATCCTGATCGCTCTCGAGCGGGTATGAACAGCCTTCAACACGGCTGACACCGTCATGCTCTCAGCCGCTCCTGTCAAACCGATGGCCGTGGATCTTCCAGTGTCCGGATCGCCTTTTCGTTTGCCTTGCTCCCCGCTGGTCGTAGTCCAAATAACCCTAGAGATTGGATCCGCCACGTCAGTGATCGGTCCGGGCCTTGATTGAGCAAAGTGGTCTCGAGTTGATAACTTGTCATGCCGAGGTGTCGGCGTTGCAGTAACGTCGTCTGTCCGACCGACCCACGAGGTACTGAAGCCACTTCGACGGGAGCTATGACACCCTTCCAGATAGAGATTCGGTTTGCTGAGATCAAAATGACCGGGTTGGCGAGGGCGATCGAAACGGGCTCCCCGTTTGTCGAATAGGGCGTAAGTGCACGCAGAAACGTCGGGTCTACTCGCGCGATGAAAACAGTTCCTTTGTGAGCCGTCGGCAGCCGCATGACGAGGCGTCGGGCGCGCATCTTCATGAGTGAGTATGTCCACTTCGCGAGGACCATGAGGCAAACCGTCGAGAGGACAACTGTCGAGACGATGAGTAGGTTTTGATCCGCCCGATCAGGCTTTGCGACAGTCTGCGCGAGAATCCTGAGGGCTGCAATGAGCGTCAGGAAGAAGCCGAGCGGTGAAAGGTGCAGCCACGACCGGCGTTCTCCTCGTTGTCGAGTTTCACTCATCTGCTATCCCCTTCCCCAATTGCGGCGGTTCAGCCAGTCGTTGAATGAGGTCGCCCATGCCACCTTGTCTGCTGCAAACCCTAGCGCGCCGGCAATCTGAGGAAGCAATTTCACGTGCTTTGCGGCGCTTCGGATGTCCACTCCAATTGGACCAGTCACCGCGGCAATCACGCCTAGCCCGCAGGAAAGGGATGTCAACTCGCCGGCGCAATCAATCACGGCGCTTGCGTCGCCGAATGCCATGCTGGCTAGCTCCCCGATCATGCCCCCAACTGCCGCACCGTACTCCCCAGCGATCCATCCCCCGAATAATGCTCCCGCCTCGGGTGCTAGCAAGGCGGCTGTACTCAGCAGAAGGCTCACATTCTGGCCGTCGTTGCTCTTCGCCCAGTTGTGGAATTGCTCGAAGATGTTGTCCTCGTGCCGTTCCTGCGGTTGGGCGGGGTTGGTCTGGGCGGGTGTCCAGGTGGGTAGTGGCCTGTACGGGGCGGTGTAGGTGCTGGTGTAGTCGGGCAGTGGTGTGTATGGCGTTGGTGCGATCGCGAAGGGGTCTGGGGTGTAGTTGGTTTCTGGTCCGTTGCTGGCGGCGGCTTCTTGGGTGGGGGATTGGTCGATGGGGGTTTCGGGGACGGCGTCTGCGCCGTGCCAGGAGGAGCCGTCGCCGTCGGTGATTTCGACCATGGGCATGTAGCCGTTGAAGTCTTTGAGCGTGGCGGGGTTGTTGAGGGTGTAGGCGTAGTGGTTCAGGGTCTGGGGTGCCCGGAGGAGGCCACCCCAGGTGTCGTGGCCTGTGAAGGTCGCGGTGGCGGGGTCGTAGTTGCGGGCGTGGAAGGTGGTGAGGCCTGCGGTGGGGTCGGTTCCCTGCCCGGTGTAGCCGCCGGTGGTGTATCCGGTTGTGGCGTATTGGGGGGTGCCGGTGTCGGTGTAGTCGGCGAGCTGGGCCAGGGTCGCGTCCGCTGCCGGTCCTGTGGGGGTGCCGGTTTGGGGGTTGGTGGTGGCGATGGTGGAGCCGAGGCGGTCCTGGACGTCCCAGGTGCTGGTGGTGGTGCCGGCGGTGACGGTGGTTGTGGTGGCGGTGTTGCCGTGGTTGTCCGGGGCGAAGGTGCTGGTTGCCCCGTTCTGGGTGGTTTGGATGGGTGTGAGGCCGTTGTAGAGGGTGTCGGTGTGCTGGGTCCCGGTTTTGCTGGTCTGGTCCAGGCCCGTGGCGCGGCCGAGCCCGTCATAGCTCCGGGTGGTCGAATAGCCGGGCTGGGTGGTGGTTTCGGGCTGGTTGGTCGGCGTGTACGTGTTGGTGGTGTCGGGCAGGCCGGGGGTGGCGCGCTTGACCCTGTTCCCGTTGCCGTCGTAACTGTAGGCGGCCGTGGACGGTGCTTGTCCGGGGGTGGTGGAGGTTTCGGTGGTGAGCTGGTTCGCCGTATTGTACGCGGCCGTCACGGTGAGGGAGTCCCCGGGTGCGGTGGTTTCGGGGTTGTCGGTGGTGCTGTAGGCCGTGCGGTTCCCGGCCGGGTCGTACCCGTAGCTTGCGGTGGCCCCGGTGGCGGAGGCGGACTTCACGAGCCGGTTCAGCGGGTCGTAGCTGTAGGTGCGGTTGTCGGTGGTGCCGGGGGTGGTTCCCGGCACGACCGGTGGCTGCTCGGGTGTGCCCGTGGAAGGCACTGCCGTGCCGGTGGTGGTGCGGGTCCGGTTGGTGACGTTCCCTGCCGGGTCGTAGGCGTAACCGAAGGAGATGGATGCCCCTGCCGGGAGCCCCCCGCCGGGGGCGGGGAGGGTGCGGCTGTCCAGGTACGCGGTGACCGTAGTGCAGGAGACCGCATCCGTCCCTGCCGGTGCCGTCGGGGCACCCGCGGCCGTCGTGGTGCCGGCAGCGGGTGCGGCGGTGGTGTGGGTGATGCCAGTGGTCCGCCCGTCCGGGTCGTGGGTGTAGGTAGTGGTGATCCCGGACGAGCGCGTGGTGCTCGTGGGGAGCCCGGCGGGGGTGTAGGCGTAGGCCAGGGTCCCGGCCGGGGTGGCCTCCGTGGCCGGACGGCCCGCTGGGTCGTAGCTGTAGCTGATGGTCTGGTTTTGCGGCAGCGCCAGCTTCGTGAGCTCCCCGGCCGCATCGTAGCTGTAGGCGAGGTTCTTGCCACGGGTGTCGGTCTGGCTGGCCAGCTGCCCGCGCTGCGTGTAGGTGAACCCGGTGGCTCCGGTGGGGTCGTCCATGGTGGTCAGGGCCCCTGCCGGGTCGTACCCGTACTTGATGGACTGCCCGTTGGCGTAGGTGGTGGTGGCGAGCTGCCCGGTGGGGGTGTACCCGTAGCTGGTCGTCTGGGCGTTGCCGTCCGTGGACTTGGCGAGCAGGCCGCGGGGGTCGTATTCGTAGGTCTTGGTGGTCCCGAGCGGGTTGGTTTCCTTGGCCAGGAGCCCGCGGGGATCGTATTCGTCTGTGGTGGTGTGCCCGTTCGCGTCCGTCATCGAGGCCAGGTGCCCGGCCCGGGTGTAGGCGTATTTCGTGGTGACATTCGTGTCCGCGGTGGAGGCCTGCCCGGCCTTCGCGTTCTCGATCACGGACGTGAGCCGCCCGGCCGGGTCATACGAGTATTCGGTGGCGACCTTGTCGGGGTTGACCATGCCGGTGCGGTGCCCGGCCGGATCGTAGGCGTAGTTGGTGGTGGCGCCGGTGGGGTCGGTGACGGTGGCGAGCTGCCCCCTCGGGGTCCAGGCCTGCTTGGCCGTGTTCCCGTCCGGGTTGGTGGTGGCCAGGACCCGCCCGACGGGGTCATACACCGTCTTAGTGACAGCCCCGGTCGGGTCCGTGACCGCGACCGGCCGGTTCAGGGCGTCATACGCGGTGGCGGTCTTGCGCCCGAGGGGGTCCGTGACCGTGGTCCGGTTCCCGTCGGCGTCGTACGCGAGGGCGGTTTTGGCGCCTGTCGGGTCGGTGAAGGCGACGGGCCGGTTGTCCTTGTCGTAGGAGGTCAGCCAGGGCTGCCCGCGCCGGTCGGTGACTTTCACCGGGTTCCCCGCGGCGTCATACGTGTAGGTGGTTTTCGTACCGGTCTGGTTGGTGAGGGTGACAGGGCGGTCCATCGCGTCATACGCGACGGCCTGGACGCCTCCGGTCGGGTCGGTCGTGGCGAGGATCTTCCCGACGGGGTCGTAGCTGGTTTTCGTCACTGCCCCGGTGGGGCCGGTGACGGTAACGGGGTGTCCGGCGGCGTCGTATCCGTAGCTGGTTTTCGCGCCGGTCGGGTCGGTGGTGGTGGCGAGGGTGCCGGTGGGGTTCCAGCTGCTGGTCCAGTTTCCGCCGTTGGGGTCGGTGGTTTTCACGACCCGGCCCAGGGCGTCGACCTCGTGCGCGGTGACCGCCCCGAGCGGGTCGGTGGTGGCCGTGAGTTTGTCTTCCCGGTTGTAGGAGTACTTCGTGGTGGCTCCGGTGGGGTCCGCGACCGTGGTGAGCCGGAACAACGCGTCCCAGGCGTATTTGGTGGTGGCGCCGGTGGGGTCGGTCATGGCGGTGAGGTGCCCGTTGCCGTCATAGGCCAGGGCGGTGACCCCGCCTGCCGGGTCGGTGCGTTTCACCGGGTGGTCAAGGGCATCCCAGGCATACCGGGTCACGTTGCCATTGGGGTCCGTCATCGAGACGACGTGGTTGCCGGCGTCGTAGGTGTAGCTGGTCTTCGCACCCGTGGGGTCGGTGACGGTGACGAGGTTCCCCCGCCCGTCGTAGGCGTAGCTGGTGGTGTTCCCGTTGCCGTCCGTGGAGCTGGTGAGTCTGCCGCCGGCGTCGTAGGCCCGGGTCGGCACCGTGCCGTCGGGCTGGTGCACCGCCGTCGGGAGCCCCTGGGCACCGATGTCGAAGCTGGTCGTCCTGCTGGCACCGCCGGGCCCGCCGAGGTCGGTGACCGTGGCGAGGTCCCCGGCCGGGGTGTAGGTGTAGGAGCGGATGTCCCCGGCGGGGCCGGTGGAGCGGGTGAGCCGGCCGGAGCCGTCGTACGCGTAGCTGGTGGTGTTGCCTGACGGGTCGGTGGAGGAAGTGACATGGTCGGCGCCGTCGTAGGCGAACTTCCGGACACCCCCGGCCGCATCGCGCATCGCGGTCACGTGCCCGGCCCCGTCATGCGTGTAGACGGTCACGTGGCCTTCGTTGTCCGTGTACGCGGTCGTGCCGGCCACGTCGTCGTACGCGAAACCGCGCACGTTGTTCTGCGCGTCCAGCTGCTTCACCACCCTGCCGGAGGCGTCGTACGTGTTGCGCAGGTACTTGACGCCCAGGGGGTCGGTCGCGGTCAACAGCCGGTGCGCGCCGTCATAGCTGAACGCGCGGACGCCGCCGGCGGCGTCGGTGATGGAGGCGAGGTTCCCTGCCCCGTCGTAGGCCAGGGCCCAGACCCGGCCGTCGGGGAGGGTGAAGGACGTGACCCGGCCCAGAGTGTCGGAGCCGGTCCGGATGGTTTGCCCGGCGGCGTCGGTGATGGACGCGAGCGGCCGGAACTGGGCCGATGCCCCGGCAGGGGAGTAGGTGAGGGTGGTGGTGTTCCCGGCCCGGTCGGTGTAGGAGACCAGGTCTCCGATGCCTTCGATGCCGGCGGCGTCGAACACCCATTTCTCACCCTGCGGGGAGGCAGGGCCAGTTTCCCGGCCCCTGCTTCGGTGAGGGTGTCGGGGTCCCCGGGGTCCGGGGTGTAGCCGCCGGCACCGTTGCCCGTGAACACATAGGAAGCCCCGTCACCCTGGACAACCAGGACGCTGCCGTCGGAAAAGCGTTGGGCGCGGGCACCCAGCCCGAAACTCACCCCGGCACCGGTGCGGGAGAGCCGCCCGTCCTGGGAGTTATACACCAACGACATGTCGGTTCCCTGCCCGGGACCGGTCAGGGTGAAGAGTTTGTATTGTTCGATGAGGTTGCCGGTGGCGAAGGAGACGGGTTCGGCGCCGTAGGCCTGGTAGTTGTGGAACCCGAGGTTCCGCCACTTGGCCAGTTCCGCAGCGGAGGGTTTGGTGGGCCAGCCCCCGGTGACCGGGTTGGTGCAGTTGAAGCCCTTGGTCTGGAGGTATTTGCCGAGTCCGGTGAACACGCCGTTGGTGATGGAGTCGAAGCCGTTGTCGATCACGGGACGGTCGTAGTTGTGGTCAAGGTAGAGCGTTTCCATGTGCACGAGGGCGCCGGGGAGCCCGGCGAAGTCCGTGTACGGGAGGGTCGTTCCGGTCCCGGACATGGACGCGGTGTTTGCTGGGCGCCCGGTGTAGCCGGGCATCTGCCCGATGAGGGAACCGGTCACCGCGTTATCGTCCGC
The DNA here is from genome assembly GCF_044908325.1 of Arthrobacter sp. GAS37. Classification (NCBI taxonomy): domain Bacteria; kingdom Bacillati; phylum Actinomycetota; class Actinomycetes; order Micrococcales; family Micrococcaceae; genus Arthrobacter; species Arthrobacter sp. GAS37. Next base: position 8,643 of record NZ_JBIYDB010000026.1, on the reverse strand, counting down.
GTTCCCGCGGGAATACACCCGGGTCCCGCCGTCGGTGGAGACACCCCACGGGTGCCCGTACAGCGCATCGAAGGCCAGGGTCACGGTCAGGTCCGGGTTCGCAGCGGCCGCGATCGCGTCCCGTGTCTGGCGCGAGAGGTACGCGGGGGAGCCGGTGGTGCGGGTGACGACGACGTTGGCTTTGCACGTGGTCGTCATCATCGCGGCCAGGGCGTTGGCGAGTTTCACGCTCTCGGGGAGTTCGGTCATGGGCCCGTTCGGGCCGGTCGTGTTCGCCACGTCATCGTCCGGGTCCAGGACCACGGTGGGCCCGGCCGGGGGGACGAACGGGGTGCCGATCACCGCGAACTGGGACAGGTGCTGGGACTCGGCCTTCACCGTGCCGGTCTTCGGGTCGAAGTAGGAGGGCAACGCCACCCATGGATCGCCCGGGTTTTCCCGGGTCATGACTTTAACTGTGGCCGGGTCGATTTGTCCGGGTTCTTTGCCGAGCTTGGATGCGTCAACACCGAGCTGAAGGGTGACACCGGGGGTGACGGTCGTGACCGTGGCCGGGGCATTCTCGTGCATGGCGATGACCGGGTCTGCGGGGAACGATGTCATGCCCTTGCCCGAGGGATCGGTCGCGTTCACCTGGACCGGGGTCCCCAGCACGGTGCCGCCGGTTTCGGCCGCGGCCGTGCGGGAGGCGCCGTCCGCGAGTTCCTTTACCGCCACGTTCAGATCGGAGGAGACCTGGTGGCCGGAGAACCCGATCGAGGCCTGGGCTTTGTCGGCTTTGACCGTGATTTCCTGTCCCGGGCGGATTGTTCCGGTCCCGAGTGGATCCTGGCCCTTCTTCGCTCCCTGGTCATCTTGCACCTCTGCCCGCACCTCGGCCACGGGGAGGGTGTTGGCCGCCGCGGCGTCCCGGGCCGCGGACAAGGTCCGGGCTTTCAAGGCCTGCAAAGCCGCCGCGGCGTTGGCCGGGGCGACGTCCACCGGGGCAAGCGCCGCGGCCGTGAGCACACACGCGACCACCAGACCCGTGACCCGGTGTGGCAGGTGCCGTCCGGCTGCCCGGGGTCCGGACGCCCTAAACCCGAGGGATCCCGGCACGGCAGCGCACACCGCAAACACCCATTGAGCCCAGGTTTTCAGCGCTGAAGTCTGCGGCTGTCCCGCGGTCCCGGCCCGCCTGGAACCTTCCGCGCGGCGTGCCCGTGTACCGGCGCGGCGGCGCCCCGAGACCGGTGCCGGTGGCAGGTGCTTGCCCGCGGGGTGTTCCTGTCGCTCGTCGGTCCTCATATCTGGACCCCTTCGCCGCTGTGGTTCGCTTCGCCGTCGTACTTGTCTTCGTGGTCCTTGCCGCCGAGCAGGCCGGCGAGCCCCGCAGGTGCGGCTTCGGTACCCTCGCCGTCGTGGGTCGCGTCATCGCTGCCGTTCCCGTCAGGGGAATCATCATCTGGATCCTCATCGTCCGGGTCCTCGTCCTTGCGGCGTCGTCGGCGCCACAAGATCAGGAACAGCAGCCCGGCCAGGGCCAGCCCGATCGCCACCAGCCACGCCCATCCGGCAACCTCGCCCGCGGAAGCATCCTGAGGGACCCCGCCGCCGGCTGTGAAAACGTCGAACCAGTACACGGTGCCCCGGGTGAAGACGCCCACCGGGTCGGACACCAGGTCCGCCGTTGCTCCGGCCCGCGTTCCGGAGGCTGTTCCGGACGACGCAGGGCCGCCTTGGGTGGGTTCTTTCAGGCAGGCGGCGAGTTCTTTCCAGTCCGGTACCCCGTTGTGGTTGTAGTCCTCTTTGCCGGTGGAGCATCCAGGTTTGCCGCAGATCACGATCTCGGTCCAGTCCGGGATGCCGTTCCCGTCGGCGTCTTCGTGCCCGGTCGCACAGGTCGTGGACCCGCACAGGACCTGTTCGACCCAGTCCGGGATCCCGTTGCCGTTCGCGTCCGCCCCGGGATCCGTCACGCACGTCGTGGTGCCGCAGGCCTCGACCTCGAGCCAGTCAGGGATTTTGTTGTGGTTCGTATCCTCCAGGCCGGTCGTGCAGGTCGCAGTGCCGCAGACCTTGAGCTCCACCCAGTCCGGGATCCCGTCACCGTCGGCGTCGCACTTGGACGGATCCGCCTGGGCCGGACACGCACCAGCGGTGGTGGCGGGGGAAAGCCGCGGCGCCGCCTGCACGGTGGCGAGGGCGTGCACGGTTGCGACGGTGCGCGTCGGGCCCGCGTACGCTGTCTCGGCCCGTGCTGGGCCCCCAATACCCAGCACGAACACACCCGCCACCAACATGCCAAGCACCACAGCACCGGCACTGCGGAAGAACCCCGGAACAGATACAGCCACGACAACCCCAATGTGTTGGAACAAGGACAAGCCCTGCCGCGCCCCCGGCCGGGACACCCCCTAGACCACCCGGCCACTGAAAACATGACGCAGGAGCTGAAAACCCTGAACCTTCAGGGATCCCGCCGGCCGCGCGGGAGGCGTGCGGCCAGGGGTCTCATTTCCCGCCCGCACGCCCGGTGCCGCGTCTTGCGTCGGCGAAGCGTGACCCGGTTGGACTGGGGGTGTCTCCGCCCAGGTCACGGCCTGACACACGGTCCGGGGACCGGTATTCCGGGATAGTCCCCCCAAAGGACACCCCCGGGAAACAGCCACCGCATGCCAGACACTTATTTAGTGCCCGCGGGTCGCAGCTCGTGTCACAAAATAGCCAAACAATTCCCGGGAAGTTCCGGGTCGGTCGCATCAACGACCGGGCCTGCGGGCAATCCGACCGGGGATTGCGGTGTTCGTGCTGCCGGTGGAATCGGCTTTGATTCGTGGCGGGGTTGGGCGCTGTGGGGTGTTGAATCCGTGACCGGTACGGCCAAATCGAACGCATTGTTGCCGTCCCGGGAGGAAGCCGACCGGCCTGGACCGACGGGGGACGGGTGGGTCCCGGTGCCCGCGCGGGATGGGAGTACCTGAGCAAACGACATCCTTACCGGACGTCCGGCTGCGGCGGGGCCGGCCTGCCGGGTTCCTCCCGACGCGGGCCGAGCAACCGGCAGGCCCACTTGCCCCCATATGCGCGGGTTTGCGCCCCGCAGGTCGCGGAACCCCTTCCTTGGTGATGGGTCGGCGGGTGCCCTAAGTGGCCCGCTTGAGGACGCCCGACTGATCGCGGACCCAGGGTGCCGAGGTGGAGTCCTGGAACATCAGGAGCGCCATGTATTTCGGATTCTTGACGATCGGTTTAAGGTTTTCCCGGTTAAAGACCGGCTCGGGGAAAGGCTCCCTTTTGGAAAAGAAATAGACACCGGGTGGAAGAACGCTCACGGTGGCACTGATCGCCTCGATGGGCGTTCCTTTGGATTGTGAGACCCCTGCGGGGCGCTGAACCGTCAGTCCGAACACGGGTGCATCGGAGTTGTTCTCAATAACGACTCCCCAATGCCTTGCGGCGCCGTCCGTGAGCATGGCTGGCCAGGAAAATACCTGGCTGGCCTGGGATCGACGTTCCGTTTCCTTGGCTTGTGCGTGACGCTCCCGTTCCTCCTCCAAACCGGTCCTGGCACTGTCTGCCATCGTTCTCGAATGAGTGGTTGACTGCACAATAAAGAACAGGGCCACGAACGTGCCGATGCTCCCTGCCGCCTGAATGACACCGACAATGACAACCCAATCCATGAAGACCCCCGTTTTTCGTTCCTGGTTCACGTGCCGGTTCCACCGGTCCGCGCAGGACGGAGAAACCCACCTCTACTTCTTTAGTAGGGAGGTACCGGTTATTGTGTTGCCGATGCCGCGAATGTCTTCCGCCCGGCAGGTGGTCCGGATTGTCTTGGCAGGGCCTGACCTTGGCCACCAGATGCTGGGATGGCCCTCCATGCGCGCAATGCACACTCCGGCCGGGACGTCCCCGACCTCCTTCGTGGGTGAATCATTCCGGTCGGATGTCTCCTCCTTGTTGGTTACAGGACACTTCATCCGGAAACCCCGCCATGAACTGAGGCCAGGGAGCACTTAATCCATGGCGCCCTTTGTTGAAGGGCTTGAACCAAGCGCGCCGATGCGGTGGGCCCATCCCGGGAGCGGCCGCGGGTAAGCATCATGAGCCTGGCCAGGCTGTCGATCTGGTGGGCCGATCCATTGACGCGATCCTTGTCCCAAGCTAAGGTCACGGATTGACATCATGTGATCGTTTCGCAAGCAACATAATCATGTTTGATCAATGAGGATTGGTGTTCAGTAAAAGATTGACAGCATCCGGTGTTGTCGGATTGATCACCCTGGGTCTGATTGTTCCCCTCGCCGCGACGGCGTCAGCTGACTCCGTCGCGCAAAACACAAATGCTGCCGTCGGCACGCGCCCGATGATGGGATTCAACAACTGGGCCAGCTTTCAATGCGGAGCCCAATCCCGCCTGGACGGCACGAATGCCGGCTATTCGTTCCAGCAGTTCATGGAAGACCAGGGCGCAGCCATGAAGAGCCTGGGCCTGGTGGACGCCGGATACACCAATGTGACCGTCGACGACTGCTGGATGGCCCCGCGTAACTCAGCAGGATACCTTCACGGCGCCACTAACTGGGGCTCCTCGTCACAACCGGGTTTCGACTACGAACTGAACAACTACTCCAACTACCTTCACGGGCTGGGAGAACTCGCCGGACTCTACAACACATCCGGGGAAACCACCTGCCAGGGCGTTGCCTCCGGTTCCCAAGGACACCAGCAAGCCGACGCAAACTCCTACGCATACTGGGGAATCGACTCTCTCAAGCTCGACAACTGCGGGGCGGTCAACGGGGCCACCCCCCGACAACTCTTCACCTCCATGGCCCAGGCCTTGAACACGGCGACCACCAGCAATCCCCGCAAGGTCCTGTTCAACGAGTCAGCACCTGCGGGGTTGTCCAATGCCAGCCCTGCAAAGTACTCCACGATGGACTGGGTCAGGACCCTGGGACAGACCTGGAGGATCGGTCCGGACATTTCCCTGTCTGCGGCCTCCGGAAACGGCTGGAACTTCCGGCCCGCGTACTACGAGGAAGGGGCATACCAGTCGTTTATCGACACGGTTCAGCTCGCCCGGTACATGGCGCCCGGAACTACCAACGACCCGGACCAGCTGCTGATCGGAGACAACGGACTGACCGTTCAGGAGGAGCGCAGCCAGTTCGCGCTGTGGCGGTAATGGGCGCCCCGCTGGTGGTCAGCACGGATCTACGAAAGCTCGCCGCGAATCCCACGGACCCGCATTTCGCCCAGAGCATCGCGACCCTGAAGAATAATGACATCATCTCGGTCGATCAGGACACTCTGGGTGCCGGTGGCTACCTGGCCAGCAGCAACAGCTCCGACGCGGCTTCGGGAATAGACGTGGTCGTGAAACCCCTCGCAAACGGGGACAGGGCCGTAGTTGTCCTGAACAAGAACTCAACCACCTCCACCTACAACCTCGACCTCGGACGCGTCGGTTACGGTAACCTTCAATGCGCCCGGACGGTGAAAGACCTCTGGTCCCACGCATCATCCACGGCAACGACACAGATCCCCTTGACGATCGGTGCCCATGACAATGCCATGCTGACCATCAGCCCCGCTAACTGCGGTGCCGCTGTTCCTACAGGACAGATCGCGGCAACACAATCGGCCACGTGCCTGCCTCCGCTGTGCCTGGACGCGTGGCAGGGAGGAACCACCGCAGGGACGCCAATCGGGACCTATAACTGCACGGGAAACACCAATCAGCAATGGGTCAGGAACCAGGACCGCACGGTGAGACTGTACGGCACGGCCCAATGCATCAGCCGAACCGCACCGGGATCGACGAGCACGATAGGTGGTCAAACAGGCACCTTCGCAGTCCTCGAACCATGCAACGCCGCCGACACGAAACAGCAGATCGGCTACAATCGCAACGGGCAGATGACAACCGCGGACGGCCAATGCCTGGACATCTACGGCGGGAATCAAGGAACCAGCGGATTGCCCGTCGATTGGTACGGCTGCGGCACAAGCCAGACGAATCAACTATTCGCCACGTCCTTTGCAGCCCCGCCGGCACCATGACACAAAACCGATTCCAGTAACTCCAGAAGGCAGCCCGGCTGCCGGGAAGTGACGGAACTCATGGGTCTTTGTCCGGTCCGGATTGGCATCGAACGGGCTGCTGTCGCCGGGTGCAAGGAGTTCCGCCTGTGCCTTTGCTTCTACGTTCATCAGAACGCCAGCGATCAGGTGCCTGGAGGCGGGGTACCCAGCGGTGCCGGCTCCCATTTCCACGACAGATAGCCTGACCCCGGACCAATGGACTTGCCGCTGCGGCCGAAGGCCCGTCGGTGAATCGGCCACTGAAACCGAGATCGTGCTTCCGGAGGAAAGCGGTGCAACTTGCGTGCCATTCATGTCTTCCCGGGTAACTAACGTCGTGACCGCGGGCAGGGCATACAAGATGCGATAAACCGGCTGGTGGACGATTGGGCTGGTATCCGGTTCGTGGAACGGTCACCAGTCGGTGCTGACGTCGAGGCCCTCGTCAGTTCAGCCACGATCAGGCCGCGAATTGAGACCCTTGCGCCAGCCCTTCGTCTCGCGTCGATTATCGCCCGTGACGGCGGTTGATTGGCCGTAGCTAGTCACGGATTCATCACCCACAGGGCGCAACCCCACCGCGAAGCAACGCGGATTCTACGGGCCGCGCGAACATGACAATCCCCGGTCGGTTTGTCCGTAGGCCAGGTCGTTGGTGCGATCGCCCCGGAAATTCCCGGGAATCGTTTGGCCGTTTAATGACACGCGCTCAAAGCTGTGGGCACTAAGTAAGTGTCCGGCATCCGGAGGCTGTTTTCCCGGGGGTGACTCCGATTACTGTTCCTCGGCGGGACGCATGCAACTACGACAGCTCTTGGTGAAAGGCCGGATCGAATGACCAACCTCAGAATCATCCCGAGAAGCGAGTGGCGAACCCTGCCGGTTCAGCCACCTTCGGGGCACTGGTACTTCGTCGTGCGCCCATTCGTGATCGGCGCACTTGTTGCAGTTGGGCCAATGGCGCTCACGGCATACGCAGTCGGCGGGGACCTCTCACTGAGGTGGCTCGTTTACATTCCGGGGACTCTCTTGATAGCTCAGGCGTTATTCATCGTCATCATCGGATTGCTTGCGATCCGGCCATATAGAGCCGAAATAAAGCTCGGTTACACTACGTGGCCAGCTCAACAGCGCGACGAGCGGGACTGACCGGCGAACCCGGACCACCACCACACCACCACCCCGGCACCGGCCGGCGGCTCTTCATCCTTGGAAGGATTCATGCCCATGACCGACCGTCACGACGAATACCGGCAAATCCAGCCGCCCGGACCAGGGCCGTGGCCTCCCTTGAGGTCGGCGGATACGCTGGCCCCAAGAGGCGGAACCACCAGGAAAGGGTCTGAGATGAAAGTGCTGAACGACCCGCCATTGCCCCCGGCACTGGTGGATCCGTGGACCAGAATAGGGTTCCCCCCGCTGATCACCGCCATAGCGAGCCTCCTCGCCCTCGTAGTCGTCGCGCTGGCCATCAGACGGTCCAACAGAAGATCGCTCGAAAAACACCTGGAAGAGCTCAAGGAAGTACCGCAGAAGAGCCAGGACGAGACACCGCTGTCCTTCGAAGAAGAACACCGGGACTTTGCCGTCCACGAGGAGAAATCCGGGGCGGGCAGCCGGGCGTCTGAACCGCGATCCCACTGGAATGAACAAGGACCAAAGTCATGACACATGCAGACGAGCTCCGTACCTGGGCCAAAGGCTCCTACACCGATGAAGCAGCCACGGAACTGCTGATCCGGGGTTTCCGCGGCCGTTTCGCAGCCCCGGGCAATCCCTGGGTAGGGAAAGACGACTTCAACGGCAAACCCTGGATCGACTTCGCCTCGATCCCCGAACACGCCGGCGGGGTTTCCGGCCGTGAATGGCGGTTCCTGATGTTCACCGCCTCCCTGGCCGGCAACGTCCCCGTGACCCTGGGCGACGTCGTGCCCGGCGTTGACCGCGACACTGTCAAGCTGATGCTCGCCGCGGTCTCCCACGCCGCCGGCAGCCACGAACACTCCGGCCTGAACCAGCACGAGGACGGCACGACCTCGTTCACCCGGCTGTTCGCCCTGTACCCGTGGCCGGAGACGCTCGGGAAATGACCACCGGCAAGGACGGTTCACGCCTGTCCCAGACGTTCTCCAAGGACGAAGCAGAGCGGATCCGCGCAACCTTCAAGGCCGCGGGCGGTCTCGAGGGATACGCCTCCCTCGAAGACCTCGCGAAAGCCGGGATCCTACGGGAAGTACGGCGCCTGGAACGCAAACACAACGGCGGCAAAAAATGGCCCGGGATCCCCGCCGGCCAGATCAGGCCAGGGCAGCGGACCCGGGACGAAACCGCCCACCGCAAAGAACCCTGACCGGACAACTCCCCACGGAACACGACCGGCCGGGCGTAGACCCGCGGTCGGCAGCGAGGTCCTGATACGACCTGGGAGCGATGGGCCGCGGATGTGGCCGAATCACACAGCACCTACCTCACGTTGGTGTGGTTCCGTTCACCTTCACCGCAATCGAACTGGCTCAACTCACTCCTCAGCGTCATGGACGCGGCCGCGTTGCAGCTTTCCTTGAGTCC
>NZ_JBIYDB010000025.1:0-55098 GCF_044908325.1 Arthrobacter sp. GAS37 | reverse complement strand
TTCCATTTGGAAGGGAGTCTGTCGCAATTTTTCCGCATCAGCGGCGGCGACTCGAACTACTTTACACACCCACAAGACCCCACGCAAATCACCCCTCAGGCGACCAAGAACCGCGGTAATCCGGGACAAAACAGCCGGTTGCGCGCAAAATGAAGCCACCGGCGTCGTAATTCGACACTGTGTGCTGCACCACTTAATCGCAAAGCCGAAGACCCTCCGCATCAAAACCCGGAAACGGGCGCCTTAAACGCAAGAAGGGCCGGCAACCAAACGGTTGCCGGCCCTCCTAGTGCTTCTGGATTACCAGGAAGACTTGGTGATGCCCGGGAGCTCACCACGGTGAGCCATGTCGCGGAAGCGAACACGGGAGATACCGAACTTCTGGAAGGTACCGCGCGGGCGGCCGTCGATGATGTCGCGGTTACGCAGACGGATCGGGGAGGCGTTGCGGGGCAGCTTCTGCAGGCCGAGGCGAGCTTCTTCGCGTGCTTCGTCAGTCGCGTTGATGTCAACCAGGGTCTTCTTCAGTTCGAGACGCTTGGCAGCGTAACGCTCAACGATGACCTTGCGCTGCTCGTTGCGAGCAATCTTGGACTTCTTAGCCATGTTTAGCGCTCCTCTCGGAATTCGACGTGCTGGCGGATCTTGGGGTCGTACTTCTTCAGGACCAGACGGTCCGGGTCGTTACGACGGTTCTTGCGGGTTACGTAGGTGTAACCGGTTCCCGCAGTCGACTTCAGCTTGATGATCGGACGTACGTCCTTGTCTTTTGCCACTAGAGCTTCACCCCACGAGCCAGAACTTCGGCGACGACTGCGTCGATGCCGCGAACGTCGATGGTCTTGATGCCCTTGGCCGACAGGGTCAGCGTGACATTACGGCGCAGGGACGGAACCCAGTAGCGCTTCTTCTGGATGTTGGGGTCGAACCGACGCTTGTTGCGACGGTGCGAGTGCGAAATGCTGTGTCCAAAGCCCGGCTCGGCTCCGGTCACCTGGCAGTTTGCTGCCATGACGACTCTCCTAAAAAATAAAATGAAACGGCCAGCAGAGTTCCTGCTTCCCGTGCAATAGGCGACGTCCGCAACCAGTCCACACCGTTTTCGGTAGCTCCCGCAGGCTGGATCCCTCGACTGAAACCAGCCAATGATCACTGCTGCGGCGAAGGTAGTGGGTCCGGACAACAGGCCGGAATACTGGGCGAATACTGGAATGCACGCAACTTGAGCCCCTAACTACCGGCCCGCGGATATCCCGTTGTTACCAACAGTCACCGCCAACCGGAGCAATTGCACACGCTCCGCGCCACCTAGCGCCTAATAAGTCTAGGGGTTGGGGGAAATTAAGACCAATCGGGTGTATAAGAACCAACTCGCCCAACTCATAAGAGGGGGCTAGGCCCTTCACAGGAGAACGAAAGGTTGAGAGTTCAATCTTGAGTCATGAAGTCACAACTCCTCGCCTCCCCAGGCCAACGTGTGGGTACGTCCCCGGGTCAGCCTCCAGTGCCCGCGCGGCGCAATCCCACCAGGGGAAGGTTCGCTGCACAGCACCGCCGACGCATGTTCCGGACGGACATGCTCACGGTTGCGCTGTGGGCTTCCCTCGCAGCGGCGCTGGCTTTGTGGCTCGCCGACGGCGGGATGTCGTCCGTCGGGAACCTCACCCAGGCGGTCACCGCCGTCGGGATCCTGGCCGGGCTTGCCGGCATGGATCTGGTCTTCCTGATGCTTCTCCTCGCGGCACGCCTGCCGTTCGTGGACGGAGCGGTCGGGCATGACAGGGCGTTGGAGTTCCACCGGAAGCTAGGCAAACCGGCGCTCTACCTGTTGCTGGCACACGGACTTCTCCTGGCAACCGGCTACGGCATGGCCGAAGGACTGAACCCCGTGAGCGAGGCCGTCGCGCTCTGGACCTTGGTACCCGATATGTGGCTGGCGTTCGTATCCATGGCTCTGTTCATTGCCGTGGTGGTCACCTCGCTTGTGGCTGTTCGGCGCCGCTTTCCCTACGAATTCTGGTACTTCGTCCACCTGCTCACGTATTTGGCCGTAGCAGTAGCCCTTCCGCACCAGTTCAGTGTGGGCGGCTTGTTCGCCGAAGGCACTTGGCAGCGCTGGTACTGGTTGTTGCTCTACATCGGAACAGGCTCGGCGCTGGCTTGGTTCCGTATTGCCCGGCCGGTGATAGCAACCTACCGCCATCAGCTGACCGTGCGGCGGGTGGTGCCCCTTGCGCCCGGCGTCTTCAGCATCGAAATGAGCGGCCTGCGATTGAACGAATTGTCGGGAAACGGCGGCCGGTTCTTCGTGTGGCGCTTCGTCGCTCCCGGCATGTGGTGGCAGGCACATCCGTTCAGCCTGTCCGCGGAACCACAGGTGGGGAAATCATCGCGGCAGCCCACCTTGCGGATCACCGTCCGGAATCTGGGGGCCGGATCGGCCCGCCTCGCCTCCCTCAAACCGGGAACGAAAGTAGCCATCGAAGGTCCGTACGGGGTCTTCAGCACAGCAGCCCGAAGCCGGGAACACGTCGTGATGATCGGGGCTGGAATCGGGATCACCCCCCTCCGGGCGCTCCTGGAATCGACGCCGTTCGCGCCCGGCCAGGCGACCGTGCTGTTGCGCGGCAGCAGCACGGAAGAGCTGTTCCTAGGCGACGAGATCCTGGAATTGTGCCGGAAGCGGGGCGCCACGCTCTTCCATCTGACCGGCCCACGCTCCGCGAATACTCAAAGCGCCTGGCTGCCCGCTTCTGCCGGCACCTCGCGGCTGCGGGACTTCGTACCGGACATCACCGACGCGGATGTCTACATTTGCGGCCCGTCAGCTTGGGCCCGCCAAGTGCTGGCTGAGGCAAAAGCGTCCGGCGTGCGGGAGGAACAACTCCACTACGAAAGGTTTGACTGGTGAGACTCAGGGCAGGAATTTCAGCAGCGCTAGCCTCGGCGGCCATCCTCCTGGTCGGTTGGCAGGCGGGCGCGCAGGTGACGGAATCGAACGCATCGGCGGTCACGACCTCCGCAGCCGGAAACACAGCCGGAACCGCCGGCGGGACGGCCTCAGGTACGGGCTCGACGGCGAATGGAACCACCGGGAGCAGCGCTTCCGGATCGTCCTCGGGAACCGGAGCCGGCTCGAGTTCCAGCACGGGCTCCAGTTCCAGTTCCACCCTGGGAGCTTCGGCCAAGGCGGGCGGCACCTACGCAGGAACCGCAGTGGAGACCCGCTTCGGAACAGTGCAGGTCCAGGTGACCATCAAGGCCGGAGTGATCACGGATGTCACAGCCCTGCATCTGACTGACCAAGAGCAACGATCCGTCCAGATCAGCGCCAGGGCAGCACCCCTTCTACGATCCGAGGTGCTGAGCGCCCAGTCGGCGAACGTGCAGACCATCGGCGGGGCCACCTTTACCAGCGAGGCCTATTTGACATCGCTCCAGGCGGCTCTCGATGCAGCCCATTTCTAAGCCCAACGGGCCCGGACAGGGCAGTGCGGAGCCCCGCCTTCGTTCCCGGACGTTCACCAGCATGGGCACTGTGGTGAGCCTCGCCATCCCAGCTGCTCCAGGGACCGCTCCCCAAGCTGCGGTGGAAGAACTCGAGGCGGCCACCGCCGTCGTCGAGCAGTTGTTCAACAGGCTGGACCGGACGTTTAGTCTCTACCGTCCCGACTCGGAGGCGATCGCGATGGCGCGGGGCGAGCTGACCCTGATGAATGCCTCGGCGGACATGCGCCGGCTGTATGTCGAGGCGGCAGAATGGCGCACCCTCACGGAAGGTGCGTTCACGGCGGAGCGGCCCGACGGTGTCGTGGACTTGGCGGGGATCGTCAAGGCACATGCCATACGGGAAGCCGGAACGTCACTGCTCGCGCTGGGCTTGAAGGATTGGTGCCTCAATGCGGGCGGGGACGTCCTCGTGGACGGTTCGCCGACGCCGGGCGGTACGCGGCCGTGGCTGGCGGGGATCGTTGATCCGAAGGACCGGACGACGCTCCTGACCGCGTTTCCGCTGGTCGGGCACAGCTTTGGCAACAGGGGAAAGCACGCGCTGGCGACCTCCGGGACCGGCGAACGCGGCCACCACATTTGGTCTGCGGGCCTCCCAGCCGCCCGGGATGAAGGGTTCCGCCAGGTTTCGGTGGCAGCGGCCGACATCATCACGGCTGATGTCCTGGCCACCGCCATCATGGCCGGCGGCGCCCGGACCCTCGAGCTGGCGACCTCCCACTGGGATGTGGACGTACTCGCTGTGAAGAACGACGGCGGACTGCTCGCCACGCAGGGCTTCCGGAACCTCGCTCCTCGGAACAGTTAGGGCCGGGTGAGCTGGGGGTACTTCGGGCTGACGTTGTCACCTGAAGACTTGCCCGTAACGCGGCGGACGACCCACGGGGCGGCGTGTTCACGGGCCCAACGCGCGTTGGCCCACAAAGCTTCCACCCGCGCAAGCTGCGGTTGTGTGACGGGCGGCGGGACCTCAAGGGAACCTTCGTGCTCCAGGACGGCCAGGACCCGGTTGGCCATGTTGATATGACCAGCAGTGGACATGTGCATCCGGTCCTGCGCCCACATGTGCCAGTCGTGGTATTCGCTGAAGCGCCAATAGTCCACCAGCAGCGCACCGTGGTTTTCGGCGATTTCCCGCAGCAATTCGTTGTAGATCGCGGTGCGTCCGCGCATGGTCCCGAAAACCTTGGAGCTGCGGGCGTCGAAACCCGTAAAGAGAAGCAACGTGGCTCCGGTGGCACTTAGTTTCTCAATGCCGGCTTCGTATTCCGCCATGAGCCTGTCGATATCGACTTTGGGGCGGAAGATGTCATTCGCTCCCGCGTACAGGGTTACCAGCGTCGGTTGAAGCGCGACGGCGGCATCGACCTGCTCTGCCATGACTTGACGGAGCTTCTTGCCGCGGATGGCCAGATTGGCGTAACCGAAGTTGTCGTTGCTTTGAGCCAGTTGATGGGCAACGAGATCCGCCCATCCCCTCACTCCGTTGGGGCGCGAGGGGTCGGCGTCGCCAAGTCCTTCGGTGAACGAGTCACCCAATGCCACATACCGGGCAGAAAAATCCATGGCGTCAGTCTTTCATCAGTGCGGGGCGGCCGTCACGCGCGGCGCCGACTACGCAGCGGCACGGCTGTCGCCGCGGCCGTGCTCGTAGCCGGCCGCGGCTTAGCGTTCGCGCAGGATCCAGTGATCGTCGTCCAACCGGGCCACGATCTTCTCGCCGATCCGCGCGAGGTCCGCAACGTCGTCGTCGGTCATGGCGTCCAACATCAAGGCTCGAACGGCATCCACATGCCCCGGGGCGAGGGACACGATGGTGTCCATGCCGGCCTCCGTCAGGTGCGCCACAGTGACACGGGCATCGCCCGGATGGGCCTCGCGCTCCACCCAGCCGCGTCTCTGCAGCTTGGTGACGACGTGCGACAGCCTCGACAAGGAAGCGCTGGTGCGGGCGGCAAGCTCACTCATCGGCAGGAACCGCCCCTCCGCTTCGGACAACATGGCGAGCACGTTGTAGTCGAACAGCGACAATTTGCCGGCCGCTTGCAGTTGGGTGTCCAGAGCTGCTGGCAGCAGTGTGTTGATACTGAGGAGGGCCAGCCAGGCACGGCGTTCGTCGGCGTTGAGCCAGCGCGGTTCGGTCATGGGTTCATCTTAGAAGGAAATCAATGCTTGACACTTCAACTTAAGGTCATTATTATTTTAGTTGAAGCTTCAAGTAAATGAATGTGAATCAAACATGAGCACTCAAGCAAAGGAAACAACAATGACTGACATCACCATCATCGGCACCGGCAACATGGCGTCCGGCATTGCGGCCCGCGCGGCCGTGGCAGGCAAGAGCATCCAGGTCCTCAGCCGCGACGCAGGCTCCGCAGCTGCGCTTGCGGCGACGGTCAACGGAACCTCAGGCATCACGGGATCCCCGGTGGAAGGCAGCGTCGTGGTGCTGGCCACTCCGTTCGAAGCCTCCAAAACAGTCCTTTCTTCCTATGGCTCAGCGCTCAACGCCAAGACGATCGTGGACATCTCCAACCCCGTGAACTTCGAGACCTTCGATTCCCTCACCGTCCCCGCCGGATCCTCGGCAGCCGAAGAACTCCAGGCCCTGGTCCCGGGCGCGTCGGTGGTCAAGGCGTTCAACACCGTCTTCGCTGCCACGCTCGGTGACGGCGAAGTGGACGGCCAGACCCTCGACGTGCTGGTGGCGGGCGACGATGCCGAGGCGACTGCCGCCGTCGTCGACTTCGTCAAAGGCGCCGGGCTGCGCCCGGTGAACGTCGGGCCGCTGCGCCGCTCGCGTGAGCTCGAAGCCTTCCAACTGCTCGTCATGACGCTGCAGATCAGCGAAGCCCACCCCGACTACAACTGGAACTCCGCAGTCAAGCTCCTGCCGTAACGCTTGCGGTTTCGGAGGGCGGCCCGTTTGGCCGCCCTCCGCGTTGTAGGCTGGGCGGCATGTTCGTCGTTTCGCTGACATACAAAGTTCCCGACGAGATCGTCGATTTCCACCGCCCTGCACACATGGATTGGGTCAAAGAAGCGTTCGACGCCGGCACTTTCGTTGCGTCCGGACGTCGCGTTCCAGCCATCGGGGGCGTGCTGTTGTCCAACGTCGATCGTGCAACACTGGACGCTTCCCTGGCCACGGATCCGTTCTACGTCAACGGAGTGGCCGACTTCGAGATCATCGAATTCACGGTCACCACGGCATCCACGGGTTTCGAAAACCTGCTGGACTAGCCTCATTGCGGGTCCTGGGCGTCACGCAGAGCACATTTTTGGCGCCTAGCCTCGGCGAGAACCCCGGAAATTCGGCTGCTTCGATGCCTGTCCATCCCAAAAAGTTGTCAGGCGTGACGCTGCCTCAGGTTCTCAAAGCCGGGCCGGTTCGGCGGACGTTCCGAGACGCTCCGGCAAGACCACCGGCATAAGGGCCGGCCAGCGTGCGCTCAAGTGATCGCCGCTCGAAACTCCCCTGAAACGACGCGAAAGCCAAGGTGCCACATCGCGCCTGAGCCACGCGGCGTCGTCGGCCATGATCTCGGCGCGGCTCCGCGGTTGCAGGGCTCCAAGCACCGGTGAGCCCAGCGAGTGCGCGGCGCCCAACACCTCCAAGACCTTCTTCGCCATGTATTCGTGTCCGATGCCGGACATGTGCAGCCGGTCCGGAGCCCACATCCGGCGGTCCTGGTACTTTTCGAAGCACCAATGGTCCACCAGAAGTGTTCCGTAGGCTGCGGAAATGCGGCGGATGTGCTTGTTGAAAACGGCCGTGCGCAGCTTGAGCGGCTCCAACACCGCCGAGAGCGGCACGTTGTACTCAGTGAACAGCAGGACTTGGGCACCAGTTTGCACGATCCGGGCAACGGCGTCCTCGAATCCACGGACCAGTGTGCGCATGTCCAGTCGTGCGCCGAGGAGATCGTTGCCTCCGGCGTGGAAACTGACCAGAGTGGGAGCCATCGCGAGCGCCGGCTCAAGTTGTCCAACCACGATCTGCCTGAGCCGACGGCCGCGGAGGGCCAGATTGGCGTACTGCGTCCGCGGCCGATGCCTGGCCCGTTCCTCGGCCACACGGTCGGCCCAGCCGCGGCAATCGTTGGGAAGGCGAAGGTCGGTGTCGCCGACGCCTTCGGTGAAGGAATCTCCGACCGCGACGAATCGCAGCGGTGTATGCATGCCCATGGTCATGTCCCCCCGTTTTTTTGAGCTTGTCCTTGTGCCTTGCTTCCAGTACCGGCGGCGCCCGACCCGGCGGCTTGGCGTTCCGCGACTTTTCGCAGCCCGGCCTTCCGCGGCACCTTCACGAGCTCCGGCCATCGGGGGCCAAGGCTGTCCCCGAGCGTGACGCCGCGAAGCTTCCGGCCGAACAAAGGCAGGACCCAGTCGTTCACCCAGCGGCGCTGGCGACGTTCCCAGTCGCGCAGCCTGAGCCGCTGCGGCGGTTCCCAGTCCTTGGGCGAGAACTTGTGCGGTACGCCGAGGTGATCCAGGACCTGCGACGCCATGTATTTGTGTCCGGCTTTGGACATATGGAGGCGGTCCGAGGCCCACATCCGGCGGTCGTGGTAGGCGTCTAGACACCAATAGTCCACGAGCACGGCCCCGTATTTGGCGGCCAGTTCGCGGACGCGTTCGTTGTAAAGGGCGTTCCGCTTCTTGAAGGGTTCCAGCACGGCCGAGACCTTGACGTCATACCCCGTGAACAAGACCAACGTGGCTCCCGTCGCTGCGAGGCGGGCCACGAGCCTTTCGTACTCGGCCATGAGGAGGTCCATGTCCGTGCCGAAATCCAGGATGTCGTTTCCGCCGGCGTAGAGGGTGATGAGCGTGGGTTCCATGGCCAGGGCCCGGTCCAATTGTTCCTCGACGATATGGCGGAGCCGTTTGCTCCGCACGGCAAGATTGGCATACTCCCAGCCAGGTTCGGCCTTGGCCAGTTTCTCGGCGACGCGGTCGGCCCAGCCCCGGACGCCGTTCGGTAGGGCCTCGTTCCGGTCCCCCACGCCCTCGGTGAAGGAATCGCCCAAGGCAACAAACCGCCGTCGTCCGTTCTGGTCAGCATGAAGCACGTTCCCAGCCACCACGCCAGCCTAGCCCCACCCGGTTGCCCGCCGGCAAAGCCCAGGTTAATTCGACGCCCGCTCACTTATGGGGCATTTTGGCCAAACGCCCGCTCACATATGGTGCCTTTCGGCCAAACGCCCGCTCAGATGATCTGAACGGGCGTTCCGACTTTTAGCGAGCTTCGGTGCTGCAGGGACTTCAACGCACGGGATTTTTGGACACCGAGGACGCCGTTTGCAAAGATGACAGAGCCGGTTGATTCACCGAACCGCGCCAGGGCCGCGAAAGCGGCGAAGATCGAGAGGATGAGCATGCGCACTGCACACGTTGGCGCTGCCATGGTCGGCGAGGTGGCCGTGTTGGCCTACTTTGCATCCCCCTCTGCGTCGGCCATCCCGCTCGGCGGCCAGGGGAACTAACCCCACCGCCCCGCACGAGAAGCACACGAAGGGTTCCTTTGCTGTGCCCCTGATCGCCGGACGCCAGCGTCCTTCCTCTTCGGAGCCCAAACGATCTGAAAGAACTTCGCCGTGCAGAAAATCACCGCTCAACAAATCCGTTCCTCATTCATCAATGCGAGCCGCTCGGAGGCCGTCAAACTCAACCTCCCGAAGGACTTCCATTCCCTCGACTGGGACAACCTCGAATTCCTAGGCTGGCGCGACGAAAAGATGCCGATGCGAGGCTACCTCGTCCTCCCGAACGATGGTTCGCTCACTGGCATCCTGCTGCGTGCGCCCGAGGGAGGCTCCGGCAAGAAGCGCTCGGTCCTTTGCGAGCTGTGCCGCGACGTGTTTTCCAAGGACGATGTCTATCTTTGGGTTGCCAAGCGCGCGGGCCAATCGGGTCGCGACGGCAACACCGTGGGGACGTTGATCTGCGCAGAATTCGGCTGCTGCGCCAACGTCCGCAAGGAGCCCCCGGCGAATGAGATCAATCCGGACCCGGCCGCCGTCGTCGTTCGCCAAATCGCCGGACTGCAATCCCGGACCGCCCAGTTCCTGGGGCGGGTCCAAGGAAAGTAGCCGCCCGCGGCGGCAAACGCTCGCTCACTTTTAGTGAGCGGGCGTCCGCCGAAAGTGCCACATAAGTGAGCTAGCGTCGGGGCTAGCGGAGCACGATGTCCACGGGGTTGGCTTCGGAACGCCATTCGCCAGGCACGCCCGGGGCGCCGATGACTGGAGCCGTGAGCACGCCGGAGCGGTTGGTCCGTTTGTCGCGCAGGATTTCCGTGACCGAACCAAGGTGCCTGGAGAGGTCGATGACGTTTTCGGGCGCGGCCAGCAACAACTGGAAGCCAAACTCGTGCAGGGCCTTGATGCCTGCACCGGCGAACTCCTCCGAGGCCAGGACGAACGCCTCGTCCATCATCACCGTTCCGTAGGTCGTGAACCCCTGCTCGGCGATACCCAACTGGTAGCTCAGGGCCGCTGCCATGATGAACGCGGTGAATCGCTGCCGCTCGCCACCGGACATCGAGCCGGTGTCAGCGTGCATGTACACCTCGGTCTTCTTGCCACCCCTCGGGCCTTGGACGGAGCGGTGCTCCTTGCACAGGATGAACAGATGTCCGCGGACATCCAGCACCTCGGCTCGCCACCGCCGGTCCTCGGGGGTCTGCGAACCGAGCCGCTTGACCAGGGTTTCGAGCGACTTGTAGCGGTTGGTGAGTTCGACGTCGTCGTCCGGCTCGGGCGAGGCCCCGGCACCCGAAGCTGCGCCAGCCGCGCGGGAAGGCCTCGAGTGACGCGTCTTCAACGCGTTGTGGATCGCGTCCTTGAACTGCTTCGCGGTGGCGGGCAGCGTCTGCTTGATGTCGAGTTCCAGGAAACTGCCCTCATGGAAATTGACCTCGGACAGGATGCCGTTGAGAGGCAGGATGCGGCTCGTGATGGCTCTGCGTTCCTCGTCGAGCAGGTGGAGCAGCGTGCTGAACGATTCGTGCGTGCGCTGGTTGAAGAACTGCCGGAATTCGGCTTCCTGGGCGGGCAACCCTTCGCTGACGATTTGGTGATAGCGGGACTCGAACTCCCCCGCGGCGCCGATGGAGGTGCCGTGGTCCGCGGAAATGGCGGTACCCCATTCGCGCACGAACCCTTCGAACAAGCGCGTCAGCCGCTCGGCCAGCGCCTGCCCGCGCGACTCGGTGGCGTGCAATTCCGCGAGGAGCGTGCTCCGGACTTCGGCAGCCAGGGTGTCGAGTTCGTGGAGCTCGCTCACCTCGCCGGATGCGCTGAAGTACGGTTCGAGGGCAGTGACAGTAGCGCCCGACGGCGGCGCCTGGTCAAGGCGGTTGCGCGCAGCATCCAGGAGGGCGTCAGCCGTGGTCATCTGGTGGTCGAGCGTCTTGTACTCGCTCTGTAACACCGCCGCCGACCCTGTGGAGGACTGGTGCTTTTCCCGCACGGCCTCGATGTTTGCGCGCAAAGGTTCCAAGTCGGCCTGCGCTGCCAAGGCATCCTTGAGCCGCTGTTCGATCTTCGCGAGCTCCTCGGCCGCCACCGCTGCAGAGACCTGTTCCCAGCCACGTTCGTCGTTGGCGATGCGGCGCAATGCTTCGAGCTGGCGCGTCATGCCTTGGTGCGAATCCTCGCGGCTTTGGGCGAGTTCGGCGGCCTTCAGAAGCTCGTTTTCGAGCTCGCCCACCTTCGCGGCCACGAGCTCCAGCTTGGAAGCATTGTCGAAACCGAGAACGTAGTCCTGCCGGCTCGTGAAGCGGTCGTCCTTCTCGACCGTGTGCCTGTTGCGCTTGACCACTCCGCCCAGGCTCAGGCCCTTGTCCAGCTGGGCGAGCTCGTCGAGGTCTTCCACGCACGGGTAGGCGAAATCGACGGCGATCCGCTCGCGGATCCACTCAGCTGCGTCGGCGTTCACCCCCAGCGTGAGGATGTTCAGCTTCGTCAGCAGGTCGCCGTCAGACACGTCCTCCACAGCCAAAGCCCCGCCCGCAAGCGGTTTGGAGACATCCACTGCCCGCAGCGCGCCGCGCACCGTGTTGTCGTTCAGGTAGCGCGTGACGGCGGCAAAGTGCTCGCCCGGAACCAACAGCGTCGTGGCGAGATTCCGCAGGGCACGCTCGGCCGCGGGCCGCCACTGTTCCTCCCCCTCGGCGAGGTCAATCAGCTCCCCTCCAAAGGGCATGCGGTCCTCGGGTACGCCCGTGGCTGCGGCGATCGCGGCGCGGTTTTCAATGCTCGACGGCGGCAGGAGCGACTTGCGCGTCTTCAGCGAGACCAGCTCCTGCTGGGCTGCGGCGAGCTCACGTTTCTTGGTGGCGTGGCCGTCGAACGCTTCGAACCGGAGTTCCCTCAGCGCTTCAGAATCGTCCTTGAGTGCGGCGGAGCGGCTCGCGGCCTGCTCGTGGGCCTGCTCCCAACCCTCAGCCGTCCACTCAAGGTCGAGTCCGGCGTCGGCCAATGCTTGGCGGGCCGCTTCCTCGACCTGCAGGCGGAGCTTGAGACCGACCCGGGCATTTTCGAGCGACTGCTCGATCGCCGAAATCGCATTGCCGCCCTGGTTGTTGTAATCAGATTCGAGCTGGCGAAGCTCCTTGGCGAGCCCATCCCGCACGCCTCGCTCAGCGCTGAGTTCCTTGGCTTTCGCCTGGGCAAGGTCCTTGAAACGGGCCAAGGTCTTGGCATGGACCGTAACCGAGAGCTGCTGCTTGTAGGCGTCGAATTCCTCGCCGCTAAGCTCCCGGAGCCGGTTGGCCTCCAGCAGCGACTGGGCATACTCCTTGTTCATCTCCGGAACGGGAGCGAGCTGATCGCGCTGCTGGCGGACGTCCTCCAGCCGCTGCCTGATGGACATGAGGTTGCTGAATTCCTCGACGACGTCGTCGGCGGCAATGAGCGTCGCGGGCGCGTCGAGCACCTGGTCGCGGAAGAACGTGTTGACGCTGCCGCCGAGTCCCTTACCGGCCTGGATAACACGCAAAAGCGGGAGTGCCTGGTCCGAGTTGATGCCGAGAAGCCGACGAAAACGCTCCGCAAAGGCCTTGTGGACATCGAAGATCTGGGCGTCCGGGAAGATGGTCTCCAGCGCGCCCTTGGTGAAGCGCTTCTCCGCGATGCCCTCGATCGCTCCGAGATCCAAGGGCTTGTTGTCAATCACGTAGAACCGGCCGACGCTGGACTCCGTGCCGTTCTTAGGCAGGTCAAAAAGGGCCGAGATAGTGATCTTGGTGCCGGCCGCGTTGTCGAACGTCAGCGCGACGGCGGACCATGTGGCACCGGGGCGCTGGAAGGCACTCGCCGACCCCTCGCCCACGGCCTTGTCGCCCACTTTTCCACGCATGTACGTGAACGTGGTCCTCTTGTCCTCCACAGCCCCGCCAGCCCGCTGTGCCGCAGCCTCGTTGGAGCGCGGACGGGCATCGAAGACGCGGAGCATGGCATCGAACAACGTCGACTTGCCGACACCCGAATTGCCTGTAAGCAGCGTGCCGTTGCGGTCCACGTGCATCGTGTGGGCGCCATGGAACGTGCCCCAATTGACCACCTGGACCAAGGCAAGGCGCATCTGGCCCGGGTTCGTGAGTTCGCCGATCGGAAGCATGGTTGCGATGGTCACTTGGCTGCCTCCATTGTTTCGCTCTCGGTTGAGTCAGCTGTGGTTGCCTTTGCCTCCGCGGTGGATGCCGGCCCCGCCCCTTCGCCGCGCGGCTGATCTTCGATCAGCTCAGCGCGCGGCTCCGACAGGCCCGATGCCACTCCCGGGCCGGCATCCACCGCTGCGGCGTGTTCGTCACCATTTGTGTCGTCCACATCGGAGTCAGCGTCGTCGTTGGAGTTGGGGTCGTCGTCCGTGTCTGTTAGTTCGATGAGGGGTTCCGTGCCTGATTCGTCGGCTGCTACTGCGATCAGTGCTTCGATTTGGGCTGGGATGTCGCCGATGTTTTCGAAGGGGAGGGCTAGGGGGAGCGCTCTGGAGATCGCGAAGGTGTCTTCGATGCCCGTGGCCAGGAGGAGCTGGCGGGCAAGGAGCTTCGTGACTGTGCGGTTCACGACGTCGGTGTCGCGGAGGGCGTCTTGTTGGCCGGATGGCTGGTAGTGCGCCACGAGTTCGGCGATTTCTTCGCGAGTGATCACCGGGTCGGTCTGGGCCGTGACGTGGCGGTCGAGGAGGAGCCTCAAGCGCAGAAGCACGATGGTTTCCACCCGGCTCAACGCACGTTGCTGGCGAAGGATGCTCGAGCGGGCGCTGCCTCCAACGGCTTCTGGATCAACGGGTCGGAGCACCGCGATCTTGCGTTCGTGGTCCAGTTGCAGGTTCAGGAAAAGCTCCGAAAGCCGGCTGCGGAGAATCACTTGGTTGTCCAGAAGGGTGGTCCAGAGCTTTTCGTCGCGGCCGCCGTCGACATATGGGCCCTTGAGCAGCCGCACGAGGGCCTGACGGACCTTCATGGGCAGGACGCCGGTGTCGCCCGGGAACAGCGCCGCGCCGTCGACGAACGTGTCGCGGGGCGTGACTCGGAACGGATCCTGATGGACATGTCCATCCTCCGCCGCCGATTCCGCCGTCGATTCCGCCGTCCAGGAATGCGCACGCCCATCCTGCGAAGCCTCGGACTGGACATGCTGCGTTATGTCCACTCCTTGCTCCGAAGAGGGGGCATGCTCGGTGGGGTGGGCGTCAGTCATCGGAATCCTTAGTCAGCGTCACGAGCGGCAGGTACGCGGTGCGTGTGCTGCCATCGATTTGTTCGAAGTCGATGTTTTCCCAGGCGGCCCGGTCGAACGCCGCGCCACCGTGCAGCGCTTCGGACAGGAAGGCCCGGACAGTGTTGATGTGCCGTTCTTCCTCCGGGAGGTTCGCCCAGGCCCCCGCCAGCGTGGAGGCGCCCGCCATTGCCGAGCGGACGACGTCGGGCCTTGCCTTCGCGGAGCGCAGCGAACGCACGCGGTCCGAATCGCTGAAGGCGATAGGGTCGGCGAGCTTTGGAGGAGCCGCGAACTCATCCGGATCGAAGAGCTTGACCATGGCGAGTGATTCGAATCCCGCATTGAACAACACCGGGCCGCGGACCAGGCCGGGACGGTCGCGTTCGTAGGGCATGGAGCGGATAGCCTGTTCGGCTTCGCGCAGGACCTGCCGGAGCCGGACGGACTGGCGGATGTCGTCGCTCTGGATGTAGTTGTTGAGACTTTCGGACAGCCGGCCGTAGATGCGCTGGATCTGGCTGTGCTGGGTACGCAATTCCGCCACGAGGTTCTTCAGGGTTTCCCGGTCCTCATGGCTGAGGTCGTCCGCGAATTGGCGGCTCAGCACATCACCGATCGCCGAACGGAAACGCAACTGTTGCTGCGGGTCCTCAAGGAACGCCGTGAAGGAACGGAACGTGCGGCCTTCTGGGCTCTGGCGCAGGCGTTTGTCCGCCTCCAGGACCTGCGCCATGGTGGCGCCCTTGCTGAGGGATTCCTCGATGATCTGGTTGCGGAGCTCGCCTACCAGTTCTTCGATGCGGTCGCGCATCTTCTTGTAGTCGGCAGGCAGGCTCGCCGCAAGGTCCAGGATATTCCCGGCTGCTTCCACGGCTTCCTCGTCGTCCAAGAGACCGTCGAAGTCGCCCGAGCTGATGTCCTCGATCAACTGCTGGCGCTCCTGGATCTCCTCTTCAAGGGATTCCAAACGGGCGCTTTGATCCGGGTTCGTCTCGTTGGCGAGCTTTTCGACATCGCCCAGCAACGTTCCGAGCCGGGAACCGTTGAGGGTGGAGCGTTCGCTGGAAAGGCTGTCCAGGAAAGCCAGGACGCGCGCGGCGGCCTCAGTGATTTCGTAGACGATCTGGCCGGACTGGCTGCGTCGGGTCAGGAACTGCTTACGGGTCCATTCGTCGGCAAATGCCTTGCCGCTCCCCTGGCCGCCCAGCCCGGGATCCTGCCTGCGGAGCTGCTCAAGGAAAGCGTCGACGTCGGCATGGAACTCTTCGAGCGGAAGCTGCGGCCTTGTCCGGGTGAAGGATGCCTGGAGCACCGCGATAACCCAGGGAGCCGAGCGCGTGAGGGCCCACGCGGGGCCTTTGGTCAGGAGTTCGAGGTCTCTGAGCCGTGCACTAATGGCGTCGGCTGAGGACATTGCTGAGCGGGACACTTACTCTCCTTCAGCTGTCGCGGAACGTTCTGGCAGCGGAAATCCCGAAAACTGCCCCGTACAAGGTTAACGCAGGGTGCGCCGCAACCCTTCCGTGATCTACCTGCCGGTATGGTTTCGATCGCGTATCAACAGGGGCGACGCCGGTGTTGTTGCTGGCTGAACCATTGATGCCGCCCCTAGTGTCGACACCAACGACGTCGACACACCGACGTCGGCTTTGGCAGCGTTGCGGAGGGGACCCAATGCAGTTCGACTTGACGACCTTAGACAGCAGCACTTATGTCTTCGCGGGAACACTAATCCTTGGCCTGGTTCTGGCAGCCTTCATCGCGGTGGCGGCCATGGCCGCCCTTGCGTTGCTCGGAGCCGGGAGCCTTGCCTGGTACACCGTGAAGAACGTGCTGGGCGGGCTGGTCCACGGCATCAATTTTGCGTGGGACCAGCTGGTCCACCAGGCCGGAAAAGTGGAGCTGCCGGTGGAATTCCCATCGCAAACCGCCCCTAGCACAGGTACCTACCCGCGGGTAGCATTGAGGGACAGCTGAAGGGTCCCCCACCCGAGGCGGATCCTGGGCTCGAACCGGCACAACCGGCAAGAGGAGTCCTCCCATGACCTCCGCCACTGATAACAAGAGCAGCGGCGTCACGGCCGCAGAAGCCCGCGCCGTCGCCGAGGCCGCCCGCGACACCGAATGGAACCGTCCGAGTTTCGCCAAGGGACTGTATTTGGGAGACTTCGATCTGGGGCTGATCCATCCCTGGCCCCAGGCGAAAGCCGAAGACGTCGAGCGCGGCGAAGAGTTCATGGCGAAGCTGACGGAGTTCTGCGGCACCATGTCCGGCCGAGCCATCGAACGCAATGCCAAGATCCCGGACGAATACCTCGCAGGCCTCACCGAATTAGGCGTTTTCGGTATGAAGATTCCGCGCGAGTACGGCGGTTTGGGCCTGTCGCTGGTCTATTACGGCAGGGCGTTGGCACTATTGGGGTCAGTCCACCCGAGCCTTGGCGCGCTGCTTTCGGCCCACCAGTCCATCGGCGTCCCCGAGCCGGTCAAAGTCTTCGGCACCCCCGAACAAAAGCAGGAGTACTTGCCGCGTTGCGCGGCCGGCGCCATCACGGCCTTCCTGCTGACAGAGCCCGACGTCGGCAGCGACCCCGCCCGGATGGGCTGCACCGCAGTGCCAAGCGACGACGGCGAGTCTTACCTTTTGGACGGCGTCAAACTTTGGACCACCAACGGCGTGATCGCCGAACTGGTAGTGGTCATGGCGGTTGTTCCTGCCCGCACCGCCCCCGACGGCAGGGCACTCAAGGGCGGAATCACGGCGTTCGTCGTGGAAATGGACTCCCCCGGCATCACCGTGGAGAACCGCAACGCCTTCATGGGTCTGCGCGGCATCGAGAACGGCGTGACGCGGTTCCACCAAGTCCGCGTACCGGCAGCCAACCGGCTGGGCCGCGAAGGCCAGGGACTCAAGATCGCGCTCACCACGCTCAACACGGGCCGGCTTTCCATCCCCGGGCTGTGCGTGGCGGCGGGCAAGTGGTCATTGAAGATCGCCCGCGAATGGTCCAACGCCCGCACCCAATGGGGCCGGCCGGTCGGAAAACATGAGGCTGTCGGCAAGAAGATCGCCTTCATCGCCGCCACCACTTTTGCCCTTGAAGCTGTTTTTGAACTGTCTGCCGAGATGGCCGATGCCGGCCAGAAAGATGTGCGGATCGAGGCTGCGCTGGCCAAGCTTTGGTCCACTGAACTCAGCTACACGGTGGCTGATGAGTTGGTGCAGATCCGAGGTGGCCGTGGCTTTGAGACGGCGGATTCCTTGGAGGCCCGCGGGGAGCGCGCAGTGGCCGCCGAGCAGTTGCTGAGGGACATGCGCATCAACCGGATCTTCGAAGGCTCGTCCGAGATCATGCGCCTGCTCATCGCCCGGGAAGCCGTCGATGCCCACCTTTCTGCCGCGGGCGAGCTCGCCTCCGCGGACGCAACCCTGCAGCAGAAGGCGCGTGCCGCCGTCGGCGCCTCAGGTTTCTACGCCAAATGGCTCCCTAAGCTTGTGGCCGGCGCCGGCATGGACCCCCGGTCCTACGGTGAGTTCGGGCGCCTCGCGAAGCAACTGAGGTATGTGGAGCGGGCTTCACGCCGGCTCGCCCGGCAGACGTTCTACGGGATGGGCCGCTGGCAGGCAAGGCTTGAATACAAACAAGCGTTCCTCGGCAGGATCGTGGATATCGGGGCCGAGTTGTTTGCCATGGCAGCGTGCTGCTCGCGGGCCGAGATGCTGCTTCAGACCGCACCGGAGCAAGGCGGTGCGGCGTACGAACTCGCCGAGGCCTACTGCGAGCAGGCCAGGATTCGCGTGGACGGATACTTCGATCAGTTGTGGCGGAACACCGACGACGTCGATCATGAGTTGTCATCGAACGTCCTCGCGGGGGACTACGCCTGGCTTGAGGCCGGAATCCTTGACCAATCCGAAGGAACGGGTCCGTGGATCGCCGACGCCACCCCGGGCGCGTCGTCAAAGGAGAACCTGCACCGGAAGTACCGCTGAGGCCCACTGCAGATCGAAACAGCGAGGACAGGGCTAGCCGACGTCACCGTCGAGGTAGTACCAGCGCCGGTCGACTCGCAGGAAGCGGCTGTTTTCGCGCTGGACTCCGCGTTCGCCCTCGGAACGGTAGTGTGCCGCGAACTCGACCGTCCCTTCGGCGTCCAAGGGGCCGCCTCGGTGCGTCGCCAGGATGTCCAGCCGGCGCCATTCAATGTCCGGGTCCAGGTCCAGCGCGGCAGGCCTGGTGTCAGGGTGCCACGTGCGCAGAAGATAATCGCCGTCAAGGACCACAAAGGCCGAGTAGCGCGAACGCATGAGCTGTTCCGCCGTGGGCGCGTCGGCGTCTCCGCGGTGGAAGCGCCCACAGCACTCGGTGTACTGCTCTCCGGACAAACAAGGGCAAGCGCCTATGCTGAGGCGGGCCGGATCGAGTGGCATTGAAGCCCTATCTGGAAGAGAAGGTGAGAGCTAGGCAACAAATTCTGTCACAGCAGATAACAGCTTCGAAACAACCTCGGCGAGCCGGAGTTTGGCGGATGATTCATTCACATTTCGCCCTTAGGCTAGATGACATGCCCGCAGACCTTCGGTTGCGGCGCCCACCTCACAACTCTGGCTCGGGGAGGCTACGTGGAGGATCCAACAACACTCGGCCTCAATCTGACCTTTTTTGGAACGCTCGGGCTGGCTTTGCTGATGTTCCTTGGTTTGGCCTTCCTGATGGTTGTCACCTTGGTGCTGGCCGGGGTCGCGAAGCTGGTTTGGATCATCCTGCTCGCGATGGTGGGGATCTTCCCGAAGCGCGATGCTGTACCGGTTGTGCACTTGCCCCCGAGGCCTCGACGTGCTCCCGCCCCGCCGTCGGATTCCAAGGAATCGACGACGGCGGAAGACGGCTTGCTGGGCACGGGGCCATTCGTGCCCGGGAACCAGCGTCCTGGAACCGTTGGGACCACAAGGTTGCTGTGGTCGGCGTCGTGGTCTGCCGTCCGGAACTTCCCGTGGAGGTCGCTCGTGAATCCTCGGGCCTGGCCTAAACCCGCCGAGGTCAAGGCCGGAATCGCAGCCACGGCCACCGCCGTAGCCACAACCCAGGCCAAGGAACATCCCTTTGTGGTTGCGGTAAAGCAGGATCCTCCGGTCCTGAACAGCCAGTGGGCTGCCGCCGTCGCCGAGGCTGACGCCCGGGCCGCAGCGCGCGAGGCTGAACGGGCGCAGAAAGCGTCAGGCGATGAAGAAGCGCCTGCTTCTGACAAGGAAACCACCGAAGGGAACGCCGCGGAGTCGCCCGGGACTGCCGCGCCGGTCCGCGAACACCGGGGAGACCCCCATGGCGGCAAGCCTGTATCGTCCGGCCGTGTGACGGCCTCTGTCGGGGCCCGCCCCCGGGCATAGGGTCCAAGTTCAGGCAACCAGTTGCCTGAACCCGGCACCGTGGTAGATGAGGGGCTCGGCGTCGTGGTTGATCTCCACGGACTTCACTTCGAGGACGACGATCGCGTGGTCGCCTGCGGGCGTTTCGGACACCACTTCGCATTCAAGCACGAGCGCCGCGCCGTCGATCGACACCGCACCTGCGTCGCTCGTTGAGGTCGCAAGGCCGGCGAATCGGTCCTGCGTCCGCGAGGAGAGCTGCAGGCACACGGCTTCCTGGCCTTGGGCCAAGATGGAAACACCCAGACGAGGGGCGCGCCGGAGCTTGGGCCACGTCGTGGACGAATTCTGCACCGCAAACATGACCAGCGGGGGTTCGAGCGAGACTCCCACCGTGAAGCTCGATGCCACCAAGGCCTCCGGCGCGAAGCCGACCATGGCACTGAAGGCCGCCACGCCTGAGGGAAATTGCGCGAACGCCTGCTTGACCGACGCGGCTCCATCCACCGTTACCTGGGTCATGGCCGGTTCCTTTCTCTGTAGTTTCGTGCCTGCCTTTCTACTAATTCACTGGACGCCGATAACGGCAATATTTGTGTATTCGCGTGTCGATTCAAGTCAATTCTTAATTCGTCATGCGCTGTTTTCATTACCCCGCAATACGAAAAGCGAAGAATTTGTACGCTTTTCGAGTACCTCGGCCACGACATGTGTAGCGTCGTGTCAATCCATTGCACAGCCTTGATTCTTCACGGAGGAAGCCGGAGATGAGCCTCAGCGAGCTTCGAACCCTGGGACGCACAGGCGCCCTGATCAGCCCCCTTACCCTGGGAACCCTTAACCTGGGGACGGGCTCGGCGCCCACCGGCGCCGAAGAAAGCATCCGCATTGTCCATGCGGCCCTCGACGCCGGCATCACGAGCGTCGATACCGCAGACATCTATTCGCAGGGCGAGGCAGAGGCTATTGTGGGCCGGGCCCTCCATGGCAGGCGGGATGACGTTTTCCTTTCCACCAAGTTCCACGGACAAATGGGGCCGAATCCCGCGCATGCGGGGAATTCGCGGCGCTGGATCATGAAAGCCGTGGAAGGGAGCCTGCACCGCTTGCAGACGGACAGGATCGACCTTTACCAAGCGCACCGTCCGGACTACAACACGGACGTCCTGGAAACCATCACGGCCCTCAACGACCTCATCCGGCAGGGCAAGATCCTCTACTACGGAACGTCGGTGTTCACGCCGTCCCAGCTTGTGGAGGCACAGTGGATCGCCACCACGAACCACCTCATACCGCCAGTGGTGGATCAGGTGCCCTATTCCTTGCTGGTCCGCGCGAATGAGCGCGACGTCTTCGCGATCACGCAGCAGTACAACCTTGGCGTGCTCAGTTATGGACCGCTCGACGGCGGCTGGCTCTCCGGGAGCTACCGCTTAGGAGTTCCTCAGCCGGCAAGCTCCCGCGCGTCGGCCGTTCCCGGGCGCTTCGACGTCTCGGCACCTTTCAACAGGAACAAACTCCTGGCAGCCGATGCCTTGGCCCGCGTCGCCGAACGGCACGGGCTCGCCCTCATCCAGCTTGCTGTCGGTTTCGCCCTGAATCATCCGGCCGTCAGCAGTGTGGTTATCGGTCCACGCACGGAGGACCATCTGGTCGATTACCTCAAGGCCGCGGATGTTGTCCTCAACGAAGCCGTCCTGAATGCCATTGACGACATCGTGGCGCCCGGCACCAACTTCCTGGAGCGGGACGCAGGGACCGTCGTCCCGCACCTTGAATACGCGGAACTTCGACGCCGGTAATCGGCTTTGCGGGGAACGGCCCAGGCCGCGCGCCGACTATACTCGTTCGCAATCATGACTAGCCTTCCGACTTCCGCCCAAACATCGAAAAGCGGCAATGTGCGCATTGACGCCTGGCTCTGGGCCATCCGTGCTTACAAGACCCGTTCCGCAGCCACAACCGCTTGCAGGGCGGGACATGTGCGAATCAACGGGAACCCGGTCAAGGCCTCGCAGTCCGTGATTATCGGCGACACCATCCGTGTACGGCAGCCCGGCTTCGAGCGCATCCTTGAGGTCCGGAGGCTCATTGCAAAAAGGGTAGGGGCTGAAGCAGCATCCCACTGCTTTACCGACCATACTCCGGAGCGCCCCGCCGCGCCCGCCCTCGGGCTGCCGCAGCGCGATCGCGGTGCAGGACGGCCTACCAAAAAGGACCGGCGCGATATGCAGAAGCTGAAGGGACAGTAGCCCACGGACAGTCGGGTCGGGAAGCCCGCCGCAAGGCCCGGCGTCGGGCAGTTTTGCCTCTCGGCTCTGCAGGAGCGTGAGCGACGCGTAAAGTGACAAGAGACGCCGATTCTGGACGCCGCGCTGCCGAAGGAGAGAACGTGACCATTGACTGGGACGAAAAAAGGGCTTTGCTACAGGAGCCCAACATTGCTGCGGTGACGCAGCTGTGCGACGAACTGATGGCCAAAAGGCCCGGTTCTACCGTGCCTTACATCGATCCGGTGCATGACGAAGATGAGTGCCGGATCGTCACCCTCCAGACCAGCCCGGGGCGGGCTCCCACCTCGGGTTTCGTATCGCACCTCAACGACGACGACGCCGCCCGACGTGCGCAGCTGATCTATGACTCAGCCGACTTGGACGTCCGCTACGTGATGCCGTGGAACTGCTACCCGTGGGTCCGCGACCCGGAACTGCCGCCGGCACTGAGTGCACAGGAGAAGACCGACGGTCTCCGCCCGTTCCGCCAGTTCCTCAAGATCAACAAGCGGGTTTCCGCCGTCGTTGCTCACGGCGCGGAGGCCGCAGCTTTCCTGGCACTCTTTGAGAAGACCTACCACTCGCCGCTCCGGCAGCACGGGATCAAGGTCTACAAGGCCAGCGCGCTCGGTGGACGGGCATTTGCCCTGTCCGAGGCGAAGCAACAGGAACTCCTGGCCAAAAACATCGAAACCTACCGGGACGCGATGCAGCGGGCAGGCATCCAGCACCTATAACTAAGCTCTTACGCCGCCGTGACGGCGCGAAGGACCGCCCGTGCGGTGTCTTCCCATCGCGGCAACACCCTGCTGGCTGCCTCGGCTGCTGCCCGCCATCCCTCCCGCAGGGCAGGGTCGCCAAGCCATCTCCGCAGGAGATTCTCCAGCGATCCGATTCCTGCGGTGAGATCGATCGCTTCACCGGCACCGTGGGCGCCGAGCGCTTCGACGGCGCCGGTTCCCTTGCGGACGACTACCGGTATGCCGTGAGCCAGGGACTCCTGGACCACCATGCCGAAGGACTCCGAGTGTGAGATCAACAGACTGAGATCAGCACGGAGCCACTGCTCCTCCAAGGCCGGGCCGGAAAGCTCAGCTGTTGTTTCCGCCCGCTTTTCAAGTCCATTCCGGAGGATGCGCTCCCGCACGGCGGCGGCGTAGGAGGGGTTTGCTTTTGTGGAGCCCACAAGCGCCGCGGTCCACGCCAAGTCCTTGATCCTGGCCAGCGCGTCGACAAAGAAGATCTGGTCCTTATTGGGGAGTAGGGCGCCCACCATAATGAAATGCGGTGCCGCCGCAGCCCCTCGTGGACTTGGGCGGGCTCTCGACGGGAGATCTACACCGGGGGTCCCCAGATGCACGTTGCTCAGGCCCAATCTTCTGGCCGCTTCAGCAGTACGGGAACCAGTGCAGAGAAGACCTGTTGCTGCGCGGAGCGCGCTCGTTTCCACTGGATCCTCACCGGAAGGGGGCACGTGGAGCAGCACCCAGACGCGGTGCCCGGCACCGGTTGCTGTCTCGATTTCCGTGGGCGCGCCCGAGGCAATCAGGCCGTCGACAATATAGATGGGCGGGTCGCCTCCGGCAAGTGCATCGGCAAAGCGACTCCGGTCTCCGGCAGTTCCGGAAGGCCAGTCGCCGTCGAGCTTACAGATCGAGACCTCTGCGCCCTGCGCGCGGAGGGCTTCCGCCAGCCTCGCGTTGTAGATATTTCCCCCGGAACGATGGCGCACATTTGCGGGCAAAATCATGCGGATCTCGACCAAGTGCTACTCCTCCATCACGCCGGTCGTTTGGCCTCACGGTACTCAGACCATGGTGTTGACCATATAACCCGTCCAGCTGGCGTGGAAGGCAGCCGCTCGACGAGGCGCACCGCAAGCCCCTGTTGAAGCGGTGGTACAGGATCCACGTCCCCAGGCTCACAGCCAGCGCGGTTGCCCTGACCTCCGGAGACCCCTTAAAAGCTTGTCCGCGCGTTCGCTTTGCGCCACATATCTTTGATTTTTGTTCATTGTGTGTCAAGTGCTGGTTCATTGGCTGCCAGATGGGCGCTGACAAGATTCAGGGGGCAAACATCCACAGCTAGGGAAGGTACGAACATGGTTACGGTGAACCGGAGGCAATTGCTCGGGGGCGTTGCGGCTGCCGCCGCATCAATGGCGCTGCCAGCATCGATCGGAAGAGCCCTGGCGGCTGAACCGGCAGTACGAAGCGGCACGATCGACGACGTCGAACATGTGGTCATCCTCATGCAGGAGAACCGGTCCTTCGATCACTACTTTGGCACCATGAGGGGGGTGCGTGGTTTCGGCGATCCACGCCCGTGGCGCCTTCCCAACGGCAACGACGTTTGGCATCAACCCCCTGCAACCGTTCAAACCGCTCGCTACCACGCACGCGGGTTACCTGCGGACGCAAAATACGTCCTGCCGTTCTACATCGACTCAGCCAGGACGTCCGAAAACATTGCCGGCACCGACCATGGCTGGAGCAGCGGCCACTTGGCTTGGAACGAGGGCCGCTGGGACCAGTGGGTAAACCAAAAACAAGACGTACTGACGATGGGCTATCTGTCCGAGAAAGAAAACAGCTTCCATCGCGCCCTCGCGGATTCATTCACCGTTTGCGATGCGTATTTTGCTTCCGTCCACGCCGATACCGCGCCGAACCGCATCGTACTGTGGACGGGCACAATCGACCCGCAAAACCGGCTCGGCTCGGCCAAGAACGGGCCCGGCATCGAGGAACGCAACGTCACCAACGGCTATACCTGGACCACGTACGCGGAGCGGCTTCAGCAGAAGGGCATCAGCTGGCGCGTCTACCAGGGCGGAACGGGTGTACCGGGACAACCAACGGACAACTACACCGACAATTCCCTTGAATTCTTCGCCAACTTCCAGAAAGCCCAGGGGGCCAGCGGGCCGCTCGTAGACAACGGCGCATCGACACACACCCTTGCCGAACTGAAACAACACGTGCTCAACGGCACACTGCCCTCCGTATCGTGGATAGTTTCGCCCTATAAGTACAGCGAGCATCCCTCGGCTTCGCCCACGGACGGCGCGTACTACATCGACACGGTCCTGGACGCGCTTACCGCCGACCCTAAAGTCTGGGCAAAGACGGCGCTGATCCTGAATTATGACGAGAACGATGGCTTCTTCGACCACGTAGTGCCTCCCATGCCACCATTGAAGAACCGCCCGGGCACCGACGGCCTCGTATCGGCGTCGCTGTCGGCTAGCTTGGCCGATGAATTCCTCGATCTGGACCTGCACCCGGGCGAAGCCCACCCCTTGGTGCCCGGCGCCGACCCCCACGGAAAACAACCCATTGGCCTCGGGCCCAGGGTTCCACTTGTGGTCATCTCACCTTGGAGCAAGGGCGGATGGGTGTGCTCGGAAGTATTCGACCACACCTCAGTCATCCGATTCCTGGAAAAGCGATTCCGCGTGCCAGAGCCGAACATCAGCGACTGGCGCCGTTCCGTCTGCGGAGACCTCACATCGGCGTTTGACTTCTCCAGGGCGCAGGCCGACTTCACGGCAATGAATCCGCCTGCTCCCATCCAAGGGCAGGGCCTGCCATTCTCGGTCCAGAATCCGCAGTCAATGCCGCAGCAAGCACCTGGAGTCCGGCCGGCGCGCCCGCTTCCGTATCTGTTCGGCGTCGAGTTCGTACGCTCCGGTAGCTCGGAACTCAGCCTGGAATTCGCAAATCAGGGAGAAGCCGGCGCCCACTTCTTGGTCCGGAACGGACGCACTCCGCAGGATGCGCCGCGCCGTTACCAGATTGCTGCGAAAGACACTGTCCGCGATTCATGGTCCGGCGACTCTGCCTACGACCTGGGGGTGTGGGGCGCTAACGGGTACCTTGCCGAATTCAAGGGCACTCTCACGGACCCGGACGAGCTCCAAGTCAAGGTGCAAGAGGACGTCGCTGGCACCCCGGTGCAGCTCGTGCTCAGCAATTCCGGAACGCGTCCCCGGAAAATCCGCATTTCCAATGCCTACGACCAAGGCAAAGCGCTCAAAGTGACGGTCCCGCCCAGGAAGACCGTTACCAGGGACATCGAACTGGAGTCCAGCCACGGCTGGTACGACGTAAGCGTTGCCGATGAAGACGCCCCGCAGTACCTGCGACGGTTCGCGGGCCACCATGAAAACGGGAAACCCAGCTACAGCGACCCCGCCGCAGCCGGCGCACTCAACCACCAGTAAAGACCCGTTGGCATCAGCCCTTCGGGTCCGCGGATGTAAGCGAGCCGGTGGACGTCCTGGTAGTCCAGGACGTCCACCGACCGTGCCGTACCCATTTAAAGCCCACCACGGCGCATCACGGACGAACATCGCCTGGTGTGCAAGTTCGTCGAAACTGACGATGGCATCGAGGTGCTTATCGCCGCTTGCAGGTACCACTACGGCAATTGAGGGAAATGCTGGCGGTTCCGGATCCGCGATTCGCCGAACTCAACTCCGACCCGGCCAATCTCCCACGGTCCGCGACCCCTGTTCTTTGGCCTGCCCACAGCCACATGGGGTACCCAGCGAGGGGAGCGGAATCCAAGGGCAGGGGAGCTGAGGATGAAGTCGTCGATGTTGTCGACAAGCAGTTGATCCAGTAGTTCGTGAAGGGCGTGCACGAGGAAGACCTGATAGTCACGCACCGAGGCGGGTACATCCACTTCCAGTCCGCAGACTCCGCCGCTGCCTAGGACGATCAGCCGTTCGGCGCTGCCGGAGAAAGCCTCCAGCACGGGCAGAGCCTCGAGCCACGCGACGATCCTGAGCAGGGCCGACTCGGCGCTGGTATTGCCTTTGGTCCAATCGGCCACGTCCCGGCAAAAGTCATCCAGGACGCCTAGGTGCAACAGGGTCATGTGCAGTCCCCGCGGCCTGCGCAGCGCCACCGCGTAGCGCGCCAACTCCTCATAGTCCGACGGCCCTGCACCGATGCCGAGGACCGGCACCTCGACCGTGATGGGCGGTGCTGTCTGTGTCGTTGAATCCCATCCCCCGCGCGGACGGTTGGCCATGGATGCAATTATGCTCCGGCAGGAGTTCGTTGGCCTCACAAATGCCGGTTCGACCGGCTGCCTATTCAGCATTTAAGTCGAGGGCTCACCCAGCAAGCCGGAGAATCTTGACACCACCCTGTGACCCGTGCCATATTCATAGCGTGAACCTGTCAGACAGCCGGACAGCCGGACAGGCCGCCACTGGACAGCCAGCCGTCAGCCAGAAAGCTGCGGCTGACCAGCGCACCGCCACAAGCGGCGCCGTCCCCCGGCCGGCCCAAGTGCCCGGGCCATCGAGCCCTCGGCCCCTCGCCCGCTTCAGTGCCGCGGAAGCCGTGTTCAGCTCGATCCGCCAGGACATCGAAGACGGAACCGTGGAAGTCGGGGCCAAACTCAGCTCTGAAGCCACCTTGGCCACGCAGTACGGGGTGAGCCGCTCGGTTATCCGTGAGGCTCTCCGCTCCTGCACTGCGCTCGGGCTGACGGTCACCAAGACCGGAAAAGGCACGTTCGTCGTCGCGGACCGGGTGGCCAATGACCTCACACTCGGTCAGTACTCGGCACGGGACCTCAATGAGGCACGCCCGCATATCGAAGTCCCGGCAGCCGGCCTGGCGGCAAAACGCCGCAGCCCGGAAGAACTCGAACACCTCAAGGAAATCGTGAGTTCAATGGCAGCCGAGACCGACCCTGAGACCTGGGTCAGCCTCGACGCCAGTTTCCATTCTGCCATTGCCCGCGCAAGCGGCAACAAGGTCTTCGAAAGCGTTGTCGCAGACATCCGCGAAGCCCTGGCCCATCAATCAGAAACCTTGAACATGGTGGCCGACCGTCAGCATGTTTCAGACGATGAACACCTCCGCATCGTCGAAGCCATCGAAGCCGGTGACGCTCCCGCCGCCGAAGCCGCCATGGCCGACCATCTCAGCGCCGTCAGCGTTGCGTTGGACACCATCCTCAGCAAATGATCCACCAACTGAAGGAAGTCATGCCCACCCCGCATGCAACGCGCCCCGCTATGCCGCTAACCCCCCCGGCAGCAACCATTCCAACGACCCCGCGCCACGTCCCCCTCGCGGAACAGACCCGCGACGGCTTGGTCGAGAGCATCCACTACGGCTCCCTCATCGCCGTCGGGCCGGACGGCGAAACACTCCTCGAAGCGGGGGAGCCCGACGCCGCGTTCTACCCACGGTCCTCCCTCAAACCGCTGCAGGCGGTCGCCATGGTCCGGGCGGGGCTCAAGCTTCCGGAGAACCTCCTCGCCCTCACCGCGGCAAGCCACTCCGGCGCCGCGATGCACCTCGACGGCGCCGCACGGATCCTCGAAATGCATGGCCTGGACAAAAGCGCGTTGGAAAACAGCACCGACCTCCCCTACGGCACCGCCGAGCGCGAAGCATGGCTCCGCGCCGGCGGCCAGCCCACCCAGCTCGCCCAGAACTGTTCCGGCAAGCACGCGTCCATGGCCGCCACGTGCGTAATCAACGGCTGGCCCGTCCAGGGCTACCTGCATCCCGAGCATCCCCTCCAGGTGCTCGTGAAGGACACCATCACCGAACTCACGGGCGAAGAAGCAGCGGCCATCAGCACGGACGGTTGCGGCACCCCGCTCTTTGCCCACAGCCTGCACGGCATGGCCCGGGCCTATGGCCGTATGGCCGCGGCGGACAACACGGAAGCAGAAGGCCAGGTAGCCCACGCCATGCGCGCCTTCCCCGAGATGGTGGCCGGCGAGGGTCGCGACGTCGCAGCCATCATGCGTACGGTTCCCGGGCTGCTGGCCAAGGACGGCTTCGAAGGCCTCCAGCTCATCGGCCTGCGCAATGGCACCGGCATCGCCATCAAGATCTCCGACGGCGGCGACCGCGCACGCATGCCCGTCACCGTCCGCGTCCTTGAGGAACTAGGGCTCGACGGCGGCCAGCTCGCCACGCTCGCCAGTGCGCCCGTGTTGGGCGGCGGCCACCCAGTTGGCGTGCTGCGTGCCGCGAACTTCCTCGCATCCAACTGACGAAGTCAAACAAGCACAAAGACCAAAGGACAGCAATGACATCTGCCGTGCACTCCACGACAATTCCAGGGTTCCGCTCGGAACACGATCTCCTCGGCGACCGCGACGTCCCTGCTGATGCCTACTGGGGCGTGCACACGCTGCGTGCCATCGAGAACTTCCCCATCACGGGCCACCCGCTGGCCAGCAACGCCAACCTCGTCAAGGGCCTCGCCGCAGTCAAGCTCGCCGCCGCCCGCACCAACCGCGAGCTCGGCCTCCTGGACGACGAACGGGCGGACGCGATCGAGCAGGCCTGCCAGGACATCTTGGACGGTAAGCTCCACGAGGAGTTCATGGTGGATGTCATCCAGGGCGGTGCCGGCACCAGCTCCAACATGAACGCCAACGAGGTCATTGCCAACCGTGCCCTTGAAATCCTTGGCCACCCCAAGGGCGACTACGCCAGGCTGCACCCGAACGACCACGTCAACTTGAGCCAGTCCACGAACGACGTGTACCCCACCGCCGTCAACCTGGCCACCATTTTCTCGGTCCAGGGCCTTCTTTCGGCTCTTCAGGAACTTCAGGTCGAGTTCGCGGAAAAGGGCGAAGAATTCCGCACCGTGGTCAAGATGGGCCGCACGCAGTTGCAGGACGCCGTCCCCATGACCCTCGGTCAGGAATTCGGCGGTTACGCCGTGACTGTGGGCGAGGACCGGGCTCGACTGGCCGAGTCCCAGCTACTCATCCACGAGATCAACCTTGGCGCCACTGCCATCGGAACCGGCCTGAACGCCCCCGTTGGATACGCCGCAGCAGCCTGCAGGCACCTGGCTGAGATCACCGGCCTGCCCCTGGTCACGTCGGTCGACCTCATCGAGGCCACCCAGGATGTGGGCGCGTTCGTCCACCTCTCGGGCGTGCTCAAGCGCGTCGCCGTCAAGCTTTCCAAGATTTGCAACGATCTCCGCTTGCTGTCCTCCGGACCGCGTGCGGGACTGGGCGAGATCAACCTCCCGGCTGTGCAGTCGGGATCGTCCATCATGCCAGGCAAGATCAATCCGGTGATCCCGGAAGTGGTCAGCCAAGTGGCCTATGAAGTCATCGGCAACGATGTCACTGTCACCATGGCAGCCGAAGCGGGACAGCTCCAGCTGAACGCCTTCGAGCCGATTATCGTCCACAGCCTCCACAAGAGCATCTCCCACCTGGAAGCCGCGTGCCGCACACTCACGTCGCGCTGCATCCGGGGCATTACCGCGAACACCGAACGCCTGCGCCTCACGGTAGAGCAGTCGATCGGACTCGTCACGGCACTCAATCCGCACATCGGCTACGCCTCCGCCACTGCCATCGCCCAAGAGGCCCTGGCAAGCGGCAAAGGTGTCGCTGAGCTCGTTCTCGAACACGGCTTGCTGACCTCGGAGCAGCTCGATGAGCTCCTCCGTCCCGAACGCCTGGCCAACCTCAGCAACTAGGCTGAGCCGCGCAAAACGTCCGACGACGGCGGCGCTCACTCGCCGCCGTCGGGCCTGAAACGCGCGAAAAGACAGGCCGGACGGCGAGATCCGGACCCCCAAACAGGACACCCCTTAAGGATTCCCATGACCAATGCACCCATCACGGACCACACGGTCCCGCCACAGGCGCACGCCACTGAAAAGCTCCTCCACGCCGAGGACAAGGGCTATCACAAAAGCCTGAAGCCGCGTCAGATCCAGATGATCGCGATCGGCGGTGCCATCGGCACCGGCCTGTTCCTGGGTGCCGGCGGCCGCCTCAACGCTGCGGGCCCCTCCCTCGTTATCGCATACGCGGTCTGCGGCTTCTTTGCCTTCCTGATCCTGCGCGCCCTCGGCGAACTCGTGCTGCACCGCCCGTCGTCGGGCTCCTTCGTCTCCTACGCCCGCGAGTTCTTCGGCGAGAAGGCTGCGTTTGTCTCCGGCTGGTTCTACTGGATCAACTGGGCCACCACCACCATCGTGGACATCACCGCCGCGGCCCTTTACATGAACTTCTTCGGCAAATACGTC
Source organism: Arthrobacter sp. GAS37 (assembly GCF_044908325.1). Classification (NCBI taxonomy): domain Bacteria; kingdom Bacillati; phylum Actinomycetota; class Actinomycetes; order Micrococcales; family Micrococcaceae; genus Arthrobacter; species Arthrobacter sp. GAS37. The sequence goes on along the minus strand of NZ_JBIYDB010000025.1, from coordinate 24,163 downwards.
CCCTGGATGGGCGTTGTTCCGCAGTGGGCATGGGCCTTGATCGCCCTGGTGGTAGTCCTGAGCCTGAACCTGGTTTCCGTCAAGGTGTTCGGCGAAATGGAGTTCTACTTCGCGCTCATCAAGGTGGCCGCGCTGGCGGCCTTCCTCGTGGTCGGCACCTTCTTCGTCATCTTCGGCACGCCGGTACCGGGCCAGGAGGTCGGATTCAGCCTCCTCACGGACCACGGCGGCATCTTCCCCAACGGCCTGCTGCCGATGATCATCCTCATGCAGGGTGTGCTGTTCGCCTACGCCTCGATCGAGCTCGTGGGCACGGCGGCCGGTGAGACCGAAAACCCCGAGAAGATCATGCCCAAGGCCATCAACTCCGTGGTCTTCCGCATCGCTGTCTTCTATGTCGGCTCCGTCATCCTGCTGGCCCTGCTGCTGCCGTACACCTCGTACGAGAAGGGCGTCAGCCCGTTCGTGACGTTCTTCGGCCACATCGGCATCCAGGGCGTGGACGTGATCATGAACCTCGTGGTCCTCACGGCGGCGTTGTCGTCCCTGAACGCCGGGCTGTACTCCACGGGCCGAATCCTGCGCTCCATGTCCGTGGCCGGTTCGGCTCCGAAGTTCGCCCAGCGCATGAACAAGGCCGGTGTCCCTTACGGCGGCATCGCGATCACCGCCGGCGTCTCCTTGCTCGGTGTTCCGCTGAACTACCTCGTCCCGGCGCAGGCGTTCGAAATCGTGCTCAACGTCGCTTCCGTGGGCATCGTCGTAACCTGGGCAACCATTGTCCTGTGCCAGATGCAGCTCAAGCGCTGGGCGGACAAGGGTTGGCTGAAGCGTCCGTCCTTCCGGATGTTCGGCGCCCCTTACACCGGTTACCTTTCGCTGCTGTTCCTGGCGGGCGTGCTGGTGATGGTGTTCATCGATTCCCCGCTGACCATGTTGGTCACGGCAATTGCCTGCGCCCTCATGGTGGTCGGCTGGTACCTGTGCCGCAAGCAGATCCACGAACTCGCCGCGGCGCGCGACGGCTTCACAGGCAGCTCTCCCGTGATCGCGAACCTGCCGGTTGCCGGTTCAGAGAGCAAGATCTAGCCCTTTCAGCGCTCGCCCAAAAACTAAGTGCCCGACGGCGGCACCTGAGGTTCCGTTCGCGCGGAACCCGGGTGCCGCCGTCGTGCGTTGGGCCCCCCAACTGACTCGCATTTGTTGTCGTTTTGAGGCTCCTAAACGACAACAAATGCGAGTTAGTTGGGTGCCAGACATCGGATCATTCGCCGCTAGGATGTAGCCATGGCTGTCACAGATGAAGCGATCAGCAAGATCAAGGACATGCTGATCCGCGGCGAACTCAAGGCCGGGGACCGCCTCCCGCCGGAGAAGGAACTGAGCGAGCGGCTCGGCCTCTCGCGAAGCTCCCTGCGCGAGGCTGTCAAAGCCCTCGAACTCATCCGGGTTCTGGACGTCCGGCGTGGGGACGGCACTTACGTCACCAGCCTTGACGCCAAGTTGCTCAACGAGGCCGTGGCGTTCGTCGTTGATCTTCATCAGGACCGTTCCATCCTGGAACTCTTTGAGGTCCGACGAATCCTTGAGCCCGCCACCGCGTTCATCGCCACGGGCAAGATCACTCCCAGGGCACTCACGGCCCTGCGCGCCACGATGGACGGAATCGACGAGAACACCGACGTCGAAGAACTCGTGGCGCACGACCTCGAATTCCACGGCATCATCACCCAGGCCGCCGGAAACGACTACCTCGCCGGCCTGCTCGAGGCGCTCTCCAGCAGCACCGTCCGGGCCCGCATTTGGCGGGGGCTGACACAGGAAAAAGCCGTGGCGCATACCCTCGCCGAGCATAAGGCCATCGCGGACGCCTTGGAACGCGGCGACGCCGAGCTGGTCCGGGCGCTCGTGACGGTCCATATCAGCGGCGTCGAAAGCTGGTTGCGCCAGGCGCTCTAGCTCGCGCCGAAGAGCTCGGCGGGGATCCCGGCATGGGCATCCGCATAGTCCTGCTCGGCACCCGGTTTGAGCCGGGTGTGCAGGGCAATGGTTTCCGGCACGCTACACCCCGGGCTTCAGGAAGAGTTCGACGACGGGCACCGCCACGTCCGGTCGCTGGACAGGCACCTTCAGTGTCAGGGTACCTGCCGGTTGTCCTCCAGGGGTGGTGTTGATTGCCTCCCGGTCCGGTGAGATCTCAAGCATGGCGACTTCGGAGGCATCGTTGAGCAGCTGGGCGTATTCCACCTTGCCGGCTAGTTCGGGGAGGTGGACGTATTCGAACGGCCAAGCAAACAAATGCACGTAAAGGCGGTCACCGCGGCGCGTGTACCGGGCATCGGCTGGCGGGGTCCAGGCCGCAGGGCCTGCTCCGTAGATGGCCCGCGAATGCAGCTTCATCCAGTCGCCGATGCCGCGGAGGGACTCCACCGCCCGGGGATCGAAATTTCCGCGGCCAGTGGGGCCGACGTTGAGGAGCAGGTTTCCGTCCTTGGACACTCCATCCACAAGCATGCGCACCAGCAGATCCACAGACTTGTAGTCCAGGTTGTCCCGGTCATAGCCCCAGCTGCCGTTCAGGGTCTGGCATGCCTCCCAACGCACCTCGACGCCGTCCACCACCATGGGCCCGGAAGGCTGGTACTGCTCGGGCGTGGCAAAGTCGCCCGGAATGTCCAGGCGGTCGTTGACGATGATGCCCGGCTGGAGTTCCCGGACCATCTTCAAGAGTTCCACCGAACCCCACGCCTCTCGGCCTTTGCCGCCCCAGATGTCCTTGTGGTCCTCGCTGGTGTAGGAGAAATCGAAGAAGAGGTAGTCGATCTGGCCGTAGTTGCTGAGCAGCTCGCGCACCTGGCCATGGAGGTATTCGCGATAGCGGGCCATGTCGCGGCCCTCGTTGAGCTTTCCGGCGTCGGGGTTGTCCCGTTCGGGGTGGAACCCGTCGATGATGAAATCCGGATGGTGCCAGTCAATGAGTGAATGGTAGAAACCCACCTTCAGTCCGAATTCCCGCAGTGCCTCGACGTATTGGGTCACGAGGTCCTGGCCGGACGGCGTCTTGGTGGATTTGTAGTCGGTGAGTGCGGAATCCCAAAGGCAGAAGCCCTCGTGGTGCTTGGTGGTCAGCACCACGTACTTCATGCCGGCATCCTTCGCAGCACGGGCCCATTCCCGCGGATCGTAGAGATCCGGGTTGAAGTGCTGGAAGTACTTCTCATATTCCTCAGCAGGAATGCGTTCGCGGTTCATGACCCACTCATGCCGGGCCGGCAGGGCGTACAGGCCCCAGTGGACGAACATGCCGAACCGGGACTCCGTAAACCAAGGTGCTTGCATTATCAACGGGATTCCTTCCTTGTATCCGCGGCCCACATCGGGCCGTCGGGAAAGCTGTAGTCGATCAGCGAGCCGCCGACCATTTCACCGCCGGCCCCGGGTGCGGACGGAGGCCAGTAGCAGCCGTCGTGGACATCCACCTTGCTTGGCAGCAGGTCGTTTGCCTGGACGAGCGTAAACATCCGATGTCTGCATTGTCAATGGGTCACATTTCCGTATTATGGAGAGCAACAGCAGACTAGAGCTCGGATGTTAGAGCCAGAGCACGGAGGAATACATGAACATGAAATTCGCCCGGCTGGGCACTGCCGGAAATGAAAAGCCGGTAGTCATCGCCCAAGACGCCAACGGCACCGAAAAATACTTCAGCCTTGACCCGCTGACGAAGGACATCAACGGAGAGTTCCTCGCCACGGACGGCATCGCACGCACCCGGGAAGCCCTTGCGGCCGGGAATCTGCCCGAGATTTCGGCCGAGGGACTCCGGATCGGTTCGCCCATCGCCCGGCCTGGCAACGTCGTCTGCATCGGCCTCAACTACACGGCCCACGCGGCCGAATCCGGCGCCACGCCACCGGAATCACCCGTAGTGTTCCTGAAGCCAAGCAACACCGTCAGTGGCCCTTTCGACGCCGCGCCCATCCCGCCGTCGTCGGAAAAGTACGACTGGGAGGTGGAACTCGGAATCGTCATCGGTCGCGAAGCGTCATACCTTTCCAGCACGGAGGAGGCCGCGGACTGCATCGCGGGCTACGTCGTCGCCAACGACCTCTCCGAACGCGACTACCAACTGCCCGGAGCCGCGGGCCAGTGGACCAAGGGCAAGTCCCTTCCGCAGTCCACTCCCCTGGGCCCGTGGCTGGTTCCGGCAGACCAGCTCGACGCCGGTCACCTCGGTTTGCGTACCTGGGTTAACGGCGAGATCCGCCAATCGTCGGACACCTCCGACATGATCTTCGACGTCCGCACTGTGGTCCACCACCTCAGCCAGTACATGGTCCTGGAGCCCGGCGATGTCATTCTCACCGGCACCCCGGAAGGCGTGGCGCTCTCCGGCCGCTTCCCGTACATCCAGCCCGGCGACGTGGTGGAGCTTGAGGTAGGAGGGCTCGGCCGCCAGAGGCAAGAGTTCTACCGGGCCCGTTCAGGTTCGCTTGCGGCAGTAGGCACTGACAAGGCCACGCGGTGAGCGCCGAGTTCGAAAGGAAGGGCTCGTAGCTCTGGTCACCGGTTCGACGTCGCGCACGCCCCTGGCGATCGACGGCGGCACGCAGGGCTTGCGGTTGCGCCCGGTGGGGTAGCCGCGTAACGCAACGCCCGCGCAACCCCTCTCCACCACCAGTTCGCCTATGCTCAACACCAGGCAATCGATGGCGATCCACCAAGGAGCAGGGCATGAGCAATTGGCGTATCAGGGATTTCCATTCCTCGGACATGGACGGCATCCTGCACCTGTGGGAGTCGCTGAAGGCCGACAACGTGGAGCCGGTCTATGCGCTCTCCGAGGTCCTGGCCTCGTGCGAGAAGGACCACGCCGTGGTGGCGGTGCAGGGCGAGCAGGTCGTGGGCGCCGCCGTCGGACGCGCGGCCCATGACCAGGGCTGGATCGTCTTCCTGGCCACGCTGCCCGAGTTCCGTGGCCGCGGGATCGGCACCTCGCTGCTGGCCGCCGTCGAGAACCGGATGACCCCGCACGGGCTCAACAAGCTCTCGGCCCTCATGCCGGAGTCCGAAACCCGGGTTGAGGCGTTCCTGGGCCGCGGCTTCCTGCTCAAGCAGAACCTGCACTACTTCGAGCGGACCATCCCGGTCCAGCGCCAGGAACTCGAGCCGCTCAGCCAGCTCGGCGGCCGCATCCTGGCCCGGGACCTGTGGGAAAACGTCGCCGGCATGCGCCGCGAAAAGGAACTGCTGGAACGCCGCCTGGTCCTGCCCCTGGCCGAGGCCGACCTCGCCGACCAGTTCGGGGTGGTGCCGCCGCGCGCCGTCGTGCTCTTCGGCCCGCCCGGGACCGGCAAGACAACGTTCGCGAAGGCGATCGCGTCCCGGCTCGAGTGGCCGTTCGTGGAGGTCTTCCCCTCCCGGCTTGCTTCCGACCCCAAGGGCCTGGCCGGCGCCCTGCGCGAGACGTTCCTGGAAATCGCCGAACTGGAGCACGCCGTCGTCTTCATCGACGAGGTCGAAGAGATCGCGTCCCAGCGCTCCGGCGAGCCGCCGTCCCCGCTCCAGGGCGTCACCAACGAGCTCCTCAAGATCATCCCGGCCTTCCGCGAACAGCCCGGCCGCCTCCTGGTGTGCGCCACGAACTTCATCCGCGCCCTGGACACCGCCTTCCTGCGCCACGGCCGCTTCGACTACGTCATCCCCATCGGCCTGCCCGACATCCACGCCCGCGAGGCCATGTGGCAGCGCTTCATCCCCGCCAGCGTGGTGGACTCCGTGGACGTGCCGCTGCTCGTGTCGCGGACAGAGGGCTTCTCCCCGGCGGACATCGAGTACGCGGCGCGCAGCGCCTCCCAGCGCGCTTTGGAAAAAGCCGTGTACGACGACGGTGCCGGCGCCTCCGCCGGGGGCTCCGCACCGGCGTCGAACGATCGCAAGGGACCGGTCACCCAGGACTACCTCGACGCCATCGCCGACACCCGCACCACCGTCAGCGACGAAGTCCACCAGGACTTCCTCGAGGACATCGACGCACTCGGCCGGGTTTAGTCAATGCAACGCGGGGTCACTTACGGCCCATGTTCGCGCCCCGGATGGGCGCTAAGTGACCCCGCGTTGCCGAAGGAGGAACCGTGAACCTGTTTCTGACCATCCTGAGCGGCGTTGCCTGGACGACGGTTTACATTTGCGCGATCCGGATCGGGTTTCGCGACAAGACGTACGCGATCCCCGCAGCGGCGCTTGGTCTGAACTTCGCGTGGGAGGTCATCTACTCGGTGCATTCGCTCAGCACGGGGCTCTCCGTGCAGGGCGTCATCAACATTGCCTGGGCGTTGGCCGACGTCGCGATTGTGTACACGTTCTTCGCGTTCGGCAGGCGCGAGCTTCCCGGGTTTCTCACCCGGCCGCTGTTCATCGGATGGTCGGTCCTGCTGGGCCTTGCATCCTTCGCCGTGCAGTGGCTGTTCATCGCCGAGTTCGACTGGGATCCCGCATCCCGGTACGCGGCGTTCCTGCAGAATCTCCTGATGTCCGGCTTGTTCATTGCCATGTTCGCGGCCCGCCGCAGCCTGCGGGGCCAATCCCTGGTGATCGCTGTGGCGAAGTGGATCGGGACCCTCGCGCCCACCATCACCTTTGGGGTCCTCGAGAGTTCACTGTTCATTCTGGGCATCGGCGTCCTGTGCAGCATCTTCGACCTGACGTACATCGGGCTGCTGTTGTGGGCCAAAAAGAACCCGGGCGCCCTCTCCAGGGATCGGGACTCGGGGGGCCTCCCGGCGGTACCCTGAACCATGTCCATGTATCCATTGCGCCATGCACTGTCGCGCATGGGCGGGCGCGATCCCCAGGAGCTGAATCGCACGGCCACGCCCTTGGAACTGTTCTTCGACTTGACGTTCGTTATCGCCTTCGGGGTTGCCGGTAGCCAGTTCGCGCACGAACTGGCCGAAGCCCGTTTCGGCTCCGGTTTGATCGGCTTCACCTTCGCGATGTTCGCCGTCATGTGGGCCTGGATCAATTTCTCGTGGTTTGCCAGCGCCTACGACACTGACGACTGGGTCTTCCGGGTTGTCACCATGGTGCAGATGGTGGGTGTGCTCATCCTTGCCATGGGCATCGAACCGATGTTCCAATCGCTCGACGAAGGCCACCGTGTGGACAACTCCACCATGGTGCTGGGTTACATCATCATGCGGTTGGCGTTGGTGTTCCAGTGGCTGCGCGCGGCGAAGCAGGATCCGGAGCGCCGAAGCGCTTGCCTGACCTACGCGAAATTCCTGGTGGTGGCGCAAATTGGCTGGGTGGGGGTGCTGATCGTCCACGCCGACATCCTGACGAATTTCCTCATGGCTGCCCCGCTTTTCCTGCTGGAAATGGCGACGCCGACCATCGCCGAGCGCAAAGCCAAGACGCCGTGGCACGCGCACCACATCGCGGAACGCTACGGCCTCCTGGCCATCATCGCCCTGGGCGAGTGCCTGATCGGAGCCATCGAATCCCTTCGGGCTATTGTGGCCCTTCACGGCTGGTCCGTTGACGCCGCCCTCGTGGGTCTCGGCGGTACCGGGCTGGCCTTTGGAATGTGGTGGATCTACTTCATCCTCCCGTCCGGCCACGCCCTGCATCATCAACGGCACCGGGCATTCGCCTTCGGATACGGTCACATGTTCATCTTTGGGTCAATCGCCGCCACTGGTGGCGGACTTCACGTGGCCGCCCTCTTCATCGATCATGCCGCCCACATCAGCGCCACCGTTGTAGTAGCCACCATCGCCGTCCCGGTGGCCTTGTTCAAGGTAGCCCTGAGTTCGCTGTACGGCTACATGCTGGGCTTCGACCGCGGGCTCGTCGGAGTCACGGCTCTCGTGGTCGTGTTGCTCTGCGGCAGTGTGGGCTTGGCCGCGCTGGATGTCTCTGTTCCTGTCTGCATGATGGTGATTGTGGCTGCGTTGGCGATCTCGATCGTGATCGACGAACGGCGCGGGTCCGCCCGCCGGGAAGCAGCGCTGGTAAGACTGAGGGCACGCCCGGCCACTTAGGCGGCTTCGTGGGTGCGGGCTCGGGACCGCTGTACCGGAACGCAGCGAACGGCCCGCACCCACGATGTCGACGCGGACACACCGGCACGAACGTACCGATTCTTCGCCGCCAACCCTTGATTCGCCTCCCAGAGAGGCGGAAAATGGTGAAACCGGCACGAACGTACCGGACGCGCGCATGCGCATGCCCACAAAAGACTCAGAAGGGTGGACATGTCCCCCAGGGAATTCACCGAGTCCCTCGGCGCCAAGGTCCGTGCCCGCCGCAGCTCCCTCAGCCTGAGCCAGTCCGACCTCGCGGATCTCGCGGGAGTCTCGGAACGATTCGTCCGTTTCGTGGAGCAGGGGAAGACCACGGTCCAATTGGAACCACTCCTCGCGGTCCTCGGCACACTCGGCCTTGAGCTCATGGTGCAACCTGCGGGCACCCGGACTGCAAACAGCCGGCCATGACATTCCACCGCATCGCCGACGTCTACAAGCAGGGAGTCCTGGCTGCGCGTATCGAGCGGCATGAAAGCGGCACCAAGTTCAGCTACTTGCCCCGGTATCTCGAATCCGGCGGTCCGGCCGTCGCCACGACGCTCCCGCTGACAAACGAAGCAGTGTTCACCCCTAGCGGCGCGGTTCCGCCCTACTTCACGGGCCTCCTCCCGGAAGGCCGCCGCCTGAATTCACTACGTCGGGCGGTCAAGGCCAGCGCCGACGACGAGCTCGCGCTCCTCATGGGGGCGGGCGGGGACGCCGTGGGCGATGTCCAGACGGTCCCCCACGGTGAGCCGCCCACGGAGGGAGGCTCCGCCGTCGTGCTCGATTCGAAACTGCCGCTCGACTTCGACGCGCTGCTCGGCGATTCAGACCTCATCGATCCTGTGGCATTGGCGGGTGTGCAGGACAAGTTGTCGGCCGGGATGATTTCGCTCCCGGTGGCGCAAGCGGGCAAGCGCTTCATCCTCAAACTGAATGCCCCGGAGTTCCCGTTCGTGGTGGAGAACGAGTTCCTGATGTTCCGTTATGCGCGCAAGCTCCGGATCCCGGTGAGCAGCGTGCGGTTGGTGCACGACGTCGGCGGGCGGGCCGGGCTGCTCGTGGAGCGTTTCGATCGCCTCACCCGAGCCGACGGCACCCCGCTGCGCCTCGCCGTCGAAGACGGAGCCCAAGTGCTGGGACTCTACCCTGCCGACAAGTACAGCGTGCCGTTCGGAGAGGTTTGTGCGGCTTTGGCGGCGCACTGTTCCGCGCCCCTCCCGGCCTTGCGTAACCTGGCGATTCAGCTGGCTTTCGCTTGGCTCAGCGGCAACGGCGACCTCCATGCCAAGAACGTGTCCATGGTTCAGTCGGCGCAGGGCGAGTACACCATCGCCCCGGTCTACGACATCCCCTCCACAGTGGTCTACGGGGACAAGACGCTCGCGCTGGGCATCGGCGGCAAGAAGAGCGGAATCTCCCGGAAGCACTTCCTCGCCTGGGCCGGCAAGCTCGGGCTGACGGAGCGAACAGCGGAGGGAGTCATAGGACTCGCGCTCAAGGCCTCGGGCCCGCTCATCGCAGAGCTCGACGCCGGCGCCTCACCTTTCGGGCCGCTGCAGACGAGGGACTGGGTCAAGGAGCTCAATCATCGGCGAAGGTTGATGAGCGGGTAGCTTTCCCAGCATTAAGCCACCAAATCGGAACCCGACTATCGATTATTGCTTGGCCGTTAACAGGAACCTGATACTGACATAAGGTGAGGGCACCACACGGTATCTGCGCGGGTCGCAGAGCGGCGGGGCGCAAATCAGCATTTCCATTTGTACACAAAAGGGAGACTCTTATGTTGCTTTGGATAGCCATCATTATCGCGGTTCTCTGGCTTCTCGGCTTTATCGGCAACATCGGTGGCGGGTTCATTCACCTGCTTTTGGTTGTTGCTGTGATCGTCCTGATCTTCCACTTCCTCCGAGGAAGATCCCGCGCCTAAATACAAACCGTCCTTCCGACCGGCGGGCGCCGGGACAGGGCAAGGCCCTTGCCCCGGCACTGCCCGGCACTGCCCGGCCCCGCCCTACCCTGCCCTGCCCCGCCCCGCCCCGCCGGTTCTTGCACGAGCGTTCAATCCCAGATCCACGCGCATGGCGACGCTAGGCTCGCAATCAGAGGCGAGATGGGCTCGCCGCGAGCCAAGGGATTGAACGTATGACGCAAGAGGCCGGACACCAATCGACGTCCACGACGGGCACTTCTCCGCATTCACGCTCTTATTTGAGACCCACACGGTTGCTCTCTCAAAGCGAGCGGTCAATGCTCCACCCATCGGTCCTGGCAGAGGCGGAGCGCCGGGCCGCAAGCATTCAGCTTCGAGTCGCCGATGCAATTACGGCCTTCGCCGGATCGATGAACTTCGTCTACCTGCACATATTGCTTTTCGCCGTGTGGATGCTCGTATTCGAGCAGAGCCCGTGGCCGACGTTGACCTTGATCGTCTCGCTCGAAGCGATCTTCCTCTCGACCTTCGTCATGATCGGACAGAACCGTCAGGCGGCTTTCCAGCAGGTGAAGGCAGACCATGACTACAACGCCCAGGAGCATCTGCTCGAGGAGAACACCGACCTGACGCGTGCGATTCACGAGCTCACCGCCCAGATCCACCAACGGATTCTCGCGGACGTCACCGCATCCGCTACCCGGGAGGCGGCGGCCGCTGCCAACCCGAGCCGGGATGACCCGACGAAACCGTAGACAGGCGAGAACTGCCGCGTCGAACTACTAGTCCGCCAGCCGGTCCATCTCGGACAGCAGATCAGGGTTGATGCGTTGCAGGACCAAGTGGATTTCGCCCCGTGGCACCGCCTTGTAGAGCACTTCCCGGGCGTCTGCGTAGCGCGTGCTGGGTGCCTTGTCCGGCCACTTTTCGGCGAGCGCCCGCACGCGCTCCGGGACGGAGTTGTGGGCGTTGCAGGCGATCTTGACCAGGGTGGCGTCATGGTCCTGTGCGATATGCAGAACGACGGCTTCATCGTTGTCCGAGTCATCCTGGAATCGGCGCGTCACGCGTTCGATGATGCCCACGGCACGCTCGGAAACACCCATGTCGAGCAGCGCCTGCTTGGTAATCGGCGTGTCCTTGGCGATGTCGTGCAGGTAACCTGCGATCCGGATGTCGTCGTCGAAGTCGGCGAGCGCATCTCCTACTGCCAGAACGTGCTCGCGGTACGGCCGCTTCAGCTTGTCCTTCTGGCGATTGTGCGCCACTTCGGCAAGGACCATGGCTGTTTCAACGGTGAATCTCGGTTCGGTCATGCTTCATCCTACTGAGCCAGTTCGGTGACTGCCTTCCGCACGGCGGCGCTCAGCTCAAGGTTGCGGCATCCCGCTCCGCCCGGCTCGGCCTGTTGCGGCACGTACCCGAAGGCGAGTTCATACACAGGGTCAGCGAACCCCAAAGATGCGCTGGCGCCGTCGTGCCCGAACGCCCGGTAGCTGCCATAAGGCGAGCGTGCATGCGATTTCATGAACACTGTCCCAAAGCAGCTCGTCTCGCCGAACACCCGGTCGATGCCGAAGACCTGCTCGGCCGTGACGGTTTGGATGGTCTCTTCGCTGAGGAGGGGCGCGACGGCGGCTCGGTCGCCGTCGGCGGCAAGTCCGGTGAGTGCCGCAGCGTAGACGCGGGCCATGCCTTCGGCGCTGGCGACTCCGGCGGCTGAACTCAGGCCGGCTGCGCGGACCTCGCGGAGGTTGGGCAGGTCAAGGATGTCCCCCACGGCCGAGTTTGCGGAAAGGCCGAAATGGCTGGCGGGATCAATCCACGGCTGGGAGGGGTCTGCAGCCCAACGGAGGGTGGCATAGCGGGGTTCCTCGGACTCAGGCAGTCCCAGGAAGAAGTGGGCGCCCGTGACCGAGCGGATCCGCTGTTCGTAGATTTCCTGGAGCGTGGACCCGGTGATCCGGCGGCAAAGCTCCTCCATGAAGACGCCGATGGTCAGGGCGTGGTACCCGAAGGCCGCCCCGGGCTTCCACAGCGGCCGCATCTGCGCGAGCTTGGCGGCGGCCAACTCGGAGTTGTTGTATTCCGCCAGGGTGAGTCCGCCTTCGACTCCCGGAAGCCCGGCCTGGTGGGAGAGCAGCTGGGCCACGGTAATCGTGGCCTTTCCTTCGGCGCCGAATTCCGGCCAGTACTTGACCACTTCGGCGTCGAGGTCGAGGAAGCCGTCCTGGACCAAAAGTGCGATGACCAGCCCGGACACTCCCTTGGAGCAGGAGAAAACACCGGTCACGGAATCCGGGCGGCGGTGCGGCCCACCGCTGATGTCCAATACCTTGACTCCGCGGTGGTAGGCCGCAAGCTGGGCTGAATATTCCCGGTCCTCGCTCAGGAAACGGCCGAAGAGTTCGGCGACTGATTCGAATCCAGGGGCAATCGTCTGTGCATCCACCCGGACAGCCTACTCCCCGCCGCCCCCTAACCTCGCTACGCTCGGCCAGGGAACCCAGCAGCGTGGGCCCAGCCGCCCGTGTCCATGGTCACCACGATCTTGCCCTTGGCGCGTCCCTGCTCCAGCGCGGCGAAAGCGTCGCCGATCTTTTCGAGCGGATAGCTGCTGTCCACCACGGGTTGCAGTTTCCCCTCGGAAACCAGGCGTGACAGGAATTTCAGGTCCTCACCGCTGGGGTGCATGAAAAGGTAGCGGTACCGGACGTTGGCTTCACGGGCGCGGCTCCGGATTCCGAGGCTGATCGCCCAGAACAGCGCGGTCATCCAGGCCGGGGCCCCAAGGTCTTTCAAGGCCGTCTGCGGTTCGGGCATCCCGGCGATGCTGACCACTTTCGCGCCCGGCTTGAGGATCTTGAACGTCTGGTCCAGCGTCTCCCCGCCCACGAGATCCAGCGCGGCGTCGAAGCCACTGAGCACTTCGGCCAGGTTTTCCTTCGTGTAGTCGACGACGGCGTCCGCCCCGAGCCGCCGCACCAACTCTTCTCCACGGGGAGACGCAGTGGTGGTCACCTCGGCGCCAAAGTATTTGGCCAGCTGGATGGCGAGGGTTCCCACTCCGCCCGCACCTCCGGAGATGAAAAGCTTGGTCCCGGGTTTGACCTTGAGCTCGTCGCGCAGTGCCTGCAAGGCTGTGAGGCCCGCCAAGGGAAGGCTCGCGGCCTCGGTGTAGCTGAGCGACCTTGGCATGAGCGCGACGAGATCCTCGTGGACGGCGGCGTGCTCGGCAAAGGCTCCCAGCAGGGTCTTGTCCACGCGGGCAAACACCCGGTCTCCCGTTGAAAAGCGGGTGACACCCGGCCCCACGGCTTCCACGATCCCGGCCAGTTCGCTTCCGGCCACCAAGGGCAACCTTGGCCTGGTGATCACCCGGACTGCGCCTTCGCGTTGCTTGTAGTCCACCGGATTGAGCCCCGCGGCAAACACCCTGACCAGAACCTCGCCCGGACCGGCAATCGGCCTGGGGACGTCCTGCAGCTCCATTGCGTCGGCACCGCCGTAGCGGGTCAGCACATAGGCGAGCACTTAGGCCCCTTTCCGGAGGGTTGATTGCTGAATGCCATTCCATATCCATGGCCCGCGTGGCAATCGGGCCGGATCAAATCTATCCAAGGCCTCACCAAGCAGCCCTCCCGGCAAGCCGAGCGATTCCAGGATCACGTCCCGCACCTCCCCGGCAGACAGCCCGACGGCGGCAAGGTCGCCGAGCGTCACTGCACCGTCGCGCTTGGCCAGGCGGGCGCCGTCGCGATTCAGTACCAAGGGGACATGGGCATATTCCGGAACGGCTAAGCCCAACAAGGAAGCCAAATAGGCCTGGCGGGGTGTGGAGGACAGGAGGTCGTCTCCACGGACCACTTGGTCCACGCCCTGTTCTGCGTCATCCACCACCACGGCCAAATTGTAGGCAGTGACGCCGTCGTTCCGTCGGAGCACAAAGTCGTCCACGACGCCCGTGTATGGCCCGTGCAGCCCGTCCTCCACAGTCCATCCATGAGTCTCGGCGCGAAGCCGGATGGCGGCAGGGCGGGAAGCCCGTCGGATCTCAAGCTCCGCCGTCGAAAAGTTTCTGCACGTCCCCGGGTAGGCGCCTTGCGGCGCGTGCGGGGCCGACGGCGCGTCCTGGATCTCGCGTCGCGTGCAAAAGCATTCATACGTCAGTCCGGCGTCGGTGAGCTCCTTGATCGCGTCGTTGTACAGTCCGGCACGGTCCGTCTGGCGAACGACGGCGCCGTCCCACGTCACGCCGACAGCTTCCAAGTCGCGGAGCTGGACTTCCTCGGCACCGGCCCGCGCACGGTCGAGGTCCTCCACACGCAGCAGGAACGCGCGGCCCGTGGAACGCGCGAAGAGCCACGCGAGCATGGCCGTGCGCAGATTGCCCACGTGGAGCTCGCCGGAGGGGCTCGGAGCGAAGCGGCCAGCGGAAGTCATGGCACAAGACTATGCGGCGCCGGGCGCGCCTGCAGGATTCCGGCGAGGGTGCGGGACACGGGGAGAATTGCGTAAGTTCACTTTCCAAAGAGAGGACCCACATTGAGCTCACCTCGAATGAAGGCGACGGTTTCCTTTTGGAAGGCCGAAGAAGGCTGGGGGGAACTTATTCTTCCCGACGGGAAGAAATGCTTCGGACATTTCTCGGTCATCCAGCAATCAGGCGGATACAGGTCCCTCAAGGCGGGTGATCTGGTGGACGTCGAGTGGACCGCCGCCTCCCAAGATGAATACGACTATGTCGCGGTGTTGATCCAACCTCTCTGAGAGCACAACCCGGGCAGCACAAGAGCCCCTCAGCTACCGCAACGCGTTCGGTGGCTCAGGGGCTCTTATGGTGGTGCCGGCCGCTGTCATGACAGTGCCGGACGGCTTGCGGAAAGACGATGCGTGAACAAGAGTCAATCAGCGGCTGCGTCTTTGCGGGACGGTGTTTCGGGTGGCCGGGTGGTGTACCGGGGGTTCCGTAGCCTGCGGGGTCCGGCGGTAGCCTTTCCCTTTGTTGCCACTATTTCAACAGGAACACTACAGCTGGCGCAACGGACTCAAACGTCATTGGTCAATCTGACTAATTTGCCGGCAGAAGATGAACAGTGGATGATCACTTTGCCGGGGTTGGCTCGGCGGCCGCCCAAGCAGCCATCGCACCGCGGAGCGCCGCACAAAGCTTGGTGGACACTTGGTCCTTGTCCAGGCCGACGGTGTTGAGCAGATCGAAAATTTCCCGGGGGTCGAAGAGGATGTTCCACAGGAACATTGCTTCGTCCCCGAGGGGCGGGAGGCCGAGTTCCTCACAGGCCTCGCGGAGTGGCCGCTCCAAAGCCTCGGCCTGGATGGTCAAGTAGTACGCGCCGGAGCGAAGACGGGCCAAGTACCCCTCGCCGGAACGGGTGTGGACCATGGAACCGCCATGCTTGATGACGAGGCCCACCCAATGCCGGCTGACGCTCTCCAGCAGTTCCACCCCGGACGTGGTCTGGGCAACGCTGAAATCGCGCAGCTTCTCGCCAACACCAAAACGGAACGCGGCCAGCACGTCATCCACCGAGGCGAAATGTCGATACGCGGTTGCAGGAGAGATCTCGGCTTCACGGGCGATGTCCGTCATGCTCACCGGGCCCTTGGCCTTGGCGAAGAGCTTCCCTGCGGCCCGCACCAGCTGGCGGCGGTTGCGTTGGGTGTCGCTGCGCATGGGCGCCCCCTTCCGTGTCAGATTCCAGCGTAGCGCCTGAACGGTTGGCGCCACGCTGGCCACGTCCGCGGCACTCACCGGAGCTCGGCCAGCCCGGCCGCCAAGCGCTCCACACCGGCGGTAATTGCCTCGGAGCTGGCCGCGTAGGACAGGCGCAAGTGGAACTCTCCGTTCCGGCCGAACTCACTGCCGGGACGAACGGCCACGCCGTGGTTGCGAAGGTGAGCCACCATCGCGGCCGCCGGCAGCTCGACGTCGTACTTGGGGAAAAGGTAGAACGCGCCTTCCGGCGAGCTGACCGTGAGACCTGGAATCCGCTGGAGACCATTGGCCATGAGCTCCCTGCGCAACGCATAGGAGGCGTGCATGCGTTCGATGTCCGGTCCGCATGTCTTCAGGGCGGTCAACGCCGCGTATTGCACGGCCTGGTTCATGGAGCCGTTGAAGGTGTTGTGGACCCGGGCAGCTGAGGCGATGACGTCGGACGGGCCCCAGAGGTAACCCACCCGCCAGCCGGTCATGGCATAGCTCTTGGAGAAGGTCTGGCAGTAAATGGTCCGGCCGGCAAGGGCTTCGATTTCCAGCGCCGAGGTGAAGGGTTCGGGCGTGTAGACCAGATCGCTGTAAGCCTCGTCGGAAAGGATCAGGGTGTCGGTTCCGGCCACCATGTCTGCGAGGGCTTCGAGTTCGCGGCGGGAGTGCACGATGCCGGTCGGGTTGGAGGGGTTGCAGAAGACGAACATCCTGGCCCCTTCAAGCGCGGTGGCCAATGCCTCGAGGTCCCAGTGCAGGTCATCGGCCAGCGGCACCGGCACCGTGATACCCCCGGCCATGCTCACGAGGTCGGCGTACAGGGAATAAGTGGGGTCCGGGATGACCACTTTGTCGCCCGGGTTGACGATGCCAAGGATCGCCGCGGACAGTCCGGCCGTTCCGCCCTGCGTGATGAGCACGTCGCCGGGGCTGGCCACTCCGCCGAGGAGCTGGCCGATACGGGCAGCCAGCTCCTCGCGAAGCACCAGCTCGCCAAGCAACGGCGAGTAGTGGGTGAAGCCGTCCTCGAGGGCGCGGGCGGCTGCTGCTCGAACCTGGGCCGGGGTGTCGAAGTCCGGCTCACCCATGGCCAAGGAGACAAGGTCCCCTTGGCCATGGGGCTGCTGCACCCGCAGCGATGTGCGCTGGATGCGCTGCACAGCTTCGGAGGGCTGGAAATCGGCGACGGCGGTGGCTGGCTCGAGTGTCATGAGGGTCCTGATCTGGGTGGTTGCTGAGGTTGTTTTGGGGGCGGCCGACTTGGTAGCTGCCCGCGAGGACTGAGCGTAGAGTCTGCGGGGTTTCATCGCTGCGGTGCCTGGTCTGCGGGTGCCTCGTCGGCAGGTGATTGCTCGGCGGGGGCTCCGGCCCAGCGGCTGATCTCGATGTCTCCGGAGGTGTCCCGCTGGATGGTGGGGGCGATGATGAGTTCCTGCACGACGGTGCGCTGGGGCAGCGTGGCCACGAGGTGGATGGCCCGGGCCACGTCTTCGGGCTGCACCATGGCATCGCGTTCCTCTGCGCGGGGCGGGCGTGCGCGGTTGTCCAGGATCGGCGTGGCGGTTTCACCGGGCAGGATGGTCACTGCGCGGAGTCCATCGTTGCGGAAGGTGTTGTGGAGATAGGTCATGAAATTCCGGACCGCGGCCTTGGCCGCACCGTACGCGGCGCCGCCGAGCAAGTTGGGGTTCACGGCGGCGAGCGAGGAGACCGTAATGATGGTTCCGGTCTTCCGGGCCAGCATGTCCGGAAGGACTGCCTGACTGAGCAGGTAGACGGCGTTGAGGTTGACGTCCAGGACGTCATTCCATTCCTGCTGGCTGATCCAGCGGACGTTGAGGACCTTGCTGGAGCTGCCCGCATTGTTGACGAGGATGTCCACTTGGCCAAGATTCCCGTGGACCCAATCCAGCAGCGCGTCGACGTCGTCTTTGGAAGTGATGTCCGCGGCCCGGGCAACTGCGCGACCGCCCTCGGCAATGATTTCCGCGGCGAGTTCCTGCAGCACGTCTTCACGCCGTCCCACCAGCACCACCGCGGCACCCTCGGCTGCCAACAAGGCCGCCGTCGAGCGTCCCATGCCGGTACCGGCACCGGTGATGATCGCGAGCTTGCCGTCCAGAAGTCCCATGGTTTCAGTTCCTTGCGTTTTTAGTGTGAATCATTTGAGATGCTCATCACATATGAGAAGAGTTTCTCATTTCAGAAGATGATGGTCAAGTGTTTTCTTCGGGTGGGTGCGTCACGCCGCAGCGGGACTCGGCGAGGAGGCCGCTGCGGAGCTCGCGGAGACGGGGAGCCCGACGGCGGCAAACAGGGCGTGCACGCGCTCTTCCAGATGCGCCAAATGGCGTTGCTGTTCCCGGTACTGCTCCACTGCTTGGCCGTTGCCGATCCAGCGGAAGGTCATCTTTCGGCCGGGGCTGGCCTGGCCCAGCATGGAGAGGGAAGCTTTGGCTGCGACCGCCACAATCGGGTAGCCGGCGGTCAGCGTCCTTGAGCGGCCCAGGATGATGAGCTCATCGCCATGCGGGATTTCGAATGCACCGATCGGCACACCATGGGACACGATTTCCCCGAGTCCTTCGGGATGCACCACGGGCCCGTCCAATCGCAGGCCCACGTGGTTGGATTTGGCACCGACGGTGTAATGGCTGGAGCTGAGCAGTTTCCGGATGCCGGGCGTCCGGTCCGTTTCAGGTCCGTCGACGACGTCGATAGTCCACACCTCGGGGCTGAAGTCCGGCACGGGAACAGGCAGCCGGAACAGGGGCTGGGTCAGGAACGGGTGCGTGAATCCGCGGTACCGGCTGTGGAGGGTGATCGTCTGCCCGGGAGCGAGCTGTTGCGGGAAGCCCATCCGGGATTCCGGTGCGGCGCTGCCCATGAAGCGGGCGGTTTCCAGTTCGCCGCTGAAGGCCAGGTAGTTCCGCATGCCGCCACTGGCCTTGGAAAGTACAACCCGGGCACCGGCCGGGAGACATAACGGCTCCCACATGCTCACCCGATCCCCGTTGACCGTGACTTCCGCCGGGACTCCGGTCACGGCGCACATCACGTCGTGCGTGGCTGTGAACGCGAAACGTCCGCCCATGATTTCCAGGCACGTGGCCTTGCGGCTGTTGCCGACCAGGATGTTGGCCGCGGCCGCGGAGTGCTGGTCCGCCGCCCCTCCGCAAGGGACGCCCATGAACTCGGAATTCTCGCGGCCCAGGTCCTGGAAGGTGGACAGCCAGCCCGCTTCGCTTACTTTGATGCTGATCGCGCGTTCAGGGAAGGTCACGGTTGCCCCCTTCAGGGCCGTCCGAGCTGGCGCCGGCGCTCGAGGCAGCCCTGAGGAACTGGCCCTCAAGCCGCGACCAATCGTGCTCCGGCACCACCTCGAAGCGCACCAAGTCCCCCGGCTTGTAGGAGGTGGCGGGATCTTCGCGGATGTTGCAGATAGTGAGCGGCGTCCGGCCGATCACTTTCCAGCCGCTCGGCCCTGGGAACGGCTGGATGATCGCGTTGGTGCCGGCCACCATGACAGACCCGGGTTCCACGTTGGTCCGCGGCTCGGCGCAGCGGCTGACCTGGCCCGGGAATCGGACGCCGCCCATCATGGGGGCCATGGCCGCGGCCAACAGGTTGATGGTCAGCACCGAGGACTGGAACTGCTGCAGCACGGCCTCAGGGCTCATGCCCAACTCCTCGGCAACACCCTGGAGGTCCGGGGAGAATTCCTCGCTCACGACCATCGGGATGACAAAAAGTGATTGCGAGGAGCCAGGGGCTCCCGGTTCCAGGGCGTTGCCGGCAACCGCCAAGCGAATGGTCTGGGCCAGTTGTTCGTGGGTCACGGCCAGGCAATCGAACTCGACCAATAGGGACTCAACGCCGGCCACGATGTCCAACACCCCGTACGGCCGCACGTCCAGCAGCACGTCGCGGAGCCGGCCGCCCGCCGCCCGGCGGAAGTCGGCGTCGTCGTTCTTCACCCGAAGCATGAGGGCTGAGTCGCCGAACGGCTCGGCTTCCAATTCGGGCGGGTGGTGCAGCCGCTCCGCGGGTGCTGTGTGCGTGGTCATGAGTCCTGCTCGGTGGTACGGGTGATGGATCCTGGGGTAGCTCAGCTTCAGACCGTGGCGAGCCGGGCCTTTTCGGCGAGGACTTCCTGGAGTCCGGTGGCATTGATCCCTGCCTTGTCCAGGGCCGCACGGAGAGCCATACCGTTCTGAAGGACTTGCGGGTGGTCGCCGTGGAGGAGTACGACGTCGGCATCGTGGCCGAGCGGGACCACCTTGCCGGTGACGGCGCGGACAGTCCCCTCGGTCACTACCTGGACCACGCGGCGGCCGATCTCCTCGGGGTCGTGCAGGAGTGCGCCTTCGCTGTTGCGGGAGACGGGCATGCCGTCTTCGCCGTAGCCGCGGTCCGCCAGGAAGACGTAGCCAACCTGAAGGCCGCGCTTGCGGGATTCATCGGCCAGGAGGCCGTTCTGGCAGATCACAATGTAGGAGGGGTCGTAGGCCTTGATGGCATCCGTGATGGCCCGGGCGTGCTTGGCGTCGGTCTGGGCGATGCTGCCCATGCGGCCGTGCGGGGCCACGTGGCTGATCTTGCCGCCGTTGATGCGGGCGAACGCGTCCAGGGCGCCGATCTGGTAGAGCACATCGGTGCGGATTTCTTCTTCGCTGGCTTCGATGAGGCGGCGGCCGAAGCCAACCAGGTCCGGGTATCCGGGGTGTGCGCCGAGTTCGATGCCGCGCTCCACGCAGGCCTTGACGGTGGCATCCATGACCCGCGGATCACCGGCGTGAAAACCGCAGGCGATGTTGGAAGCGGTGACGAGACTCAGGAGGGCGTCGTCGTCGCCGATCGTGTAGTTGCCGTAGCTTTCGCCGAGGTCTGCGACGACGGCGACTGAATTGATGCTCAAGGTGACTCCCGCTTCTGTTCCTGGTTAGGAGGTTCTGTTCGTTGCTTAGGGTTCGACGGCGGCGGCTGCCGTTTCGCTGGCTGGCGGCCGCCGCCGTCGGGGTTCTGGTGGTCCGCTACTAGTGCGTCTGCAGGGGCTGGCCCTTGGTTTCTTTCAGGAAGTAGACCGAGACAAGCGTGATGATGGCCGTGCCGATCGAGGCGTAGGCGGGAACCATGCTGTTGCCGGTGGCCTTGATGAGTTCGGTCATGACCAGCGGTGCGCTGCCGCCGAAGATGATGGTGCTGATGCTGAAGCCGATGCTGTACGCGCTGTAGCGGACCGTGGTGGGGAACATTTCGGTCAGCACGGTGTGGACGACGGCGGCGTGGCCGGAGAACGCGATGGCCATCACGACGGTGGCAACACAGGCCAGCGGCATGTTGCCGGTGGTGATCATGGCAAACATCGGGTAGGAAACCACGGCCATGAGCACGGAGGAGAGCGCCAACACGGGCTTGCGGCCGATACGGTCGGACAAGCGGGCCATGAGCGGGATCGCGATGATGATGGCCACCAGGCTGACGGCGGTCACGAGGAGTGCCTGGAGCATGGTGAAGTTGTTGCCTGCACCCAGCTGGGTCTTCAGGTACGTGGGCATGTATGCGAACAGGAGGTAGTAGCCGGGGCCGTTCAGTGCGGGGAGGAAGATGGTCAGCGCGATGGCCTTCAGGTGTCGCTTGGACGTGAAGACGGTGCGCAGGGGGTTGCGTTCCACCTCGTTGCGCTCACGGAGTGCCGCGAAGTGCGGGGTGTCTTCCATCTTGGAGCGGATGTAGAAGCCGACGTAGCCCAAGGGCAGGGCGAAGAGGAACGGGATGCGCCAAGCCCAGGATTGCATGGTCGAGTCGCCGAGGGTGGTGATGAGGCCGGCGGAGAGGGCGCTACCGAAAAGCAGGGCGCAGAAGGAACCGACCGCGATGAAGCTCATGGAGTAGTTGCGGTGCTTGTTGTGGGCGTATTCGCCCACGAAGGCCATGGCGCCTGCCACTTCGCCGCCGGCGGAGAAGCCCTGAAGGATGCGGAACAGGATCAGCAAGGCCGGAGCGGCCCAGAAGATGACCGAGTACGACGGGATGAGGCCGATGCAGGCGGTGGCCCCGGAGATGAGGAGCAGGAGGACGGCGAGCAGGTTCTTGCGGCCGAGCCGGTCACCCAGGAAACCACAGATGACGCTGCCGAAGGGGCGGGCCAGGAAGCTCACCAGGAAGCCGACGTTGGTCAGGAGCAAGGAGCCGACGTCCTTGGAACCCATGATGTTCATGGCCAGGTACGTGGTCAGCAGGCCGTAAATGCCGTAGTCGTACCATTCCACGAAGGAACCCATGGTGCCGGCAAAGGTTGCCTTGCGCACCATCCTGCCGTCCGCGGTTACGACTTTGATTTGAGCGGTGTTCAGTTCCACTGAGTCCGTCGATTGCTTTGTCATGGTGGGTGCTTTCAGTCTATGAGGGGGCTGGGGTGGAAGAAAGCATGGGCCCCCGTCGGCAGGGTTCCCTGGCCGAAGCGGAGCGAGGTTAGGGGGCCGATGGGGACTAGCTGTATTCGCGGGTGATTTCCGCGGTCATCTCGGCCTCGTGCGCGGCCACAGCGATGACTCGTTCCAGGATTTCCGCTGCACGGGCCTGGGGGATGATGACGACTCCGTCGTCATCGGCGGCGACGATGTCGCCTGCCGAGCAGACGATGCCGCCGATTGCCACGGGCTCACCGATGACTCCCGGGCCGTTCTTGAACGGACCGGCAGGGGTGACACCGCGGGCAAAAACGGGGAACTTGATTTCCGTGATCGTGGCGCGGTCCCGGATGTAGCCGTCAATGACGGCTCCGGTGGCGCCGGCGGCTTCGAAGCGCTGGGACAGCTGCTCGCCCACCAAGGCGCGGTGTTCGTGGCCAAAGCCGTTGATCACCACCACGTCACCGGGCTGGATGTAATTCAGCGCCTCGATGACGGCGGCGTTGTCTCCAGCGGCGCCCAGGACGGGGAGGGCGGAGCCGACGCAGCGGGCGCCTTCCCAGACCGGGCTGATTCCGCCGTCGACGATTCCGAGCCGCTCCATGGCGTCACCGATGTTTGCCACGGGGAACGCTTCGAACGCGCGGACCAGCTCGCGGGGCGGCCGGGTCCAGGATGCGGTGCGGACGGTCAGTTCGAGTGTTGTTGCCATTTTCTTCGCCTTTGGTTTCTTCCCAAGAGCCGGCGCTGTGGGCGTCGATCGTCTTGAGACGTCAATCACATATGAGAAGAGTTTCGCGTTTTAAATTCATGCCGTCAAGGGTTTCCCGTTACGGGCATGTAAATCATTCGCAACCATGGCTCGAGGGCGACCTGGTCCCGATGGCAGGCCGCTCGGCAGGGATTGTGCGGGAGAATAGCTTCGGTTGGACATTCTGACCAGTTAGATCTTCGGCGACTAGGCAGAAAGCGGCAGCGATGCAGGAATTGGATTCAACAGACAAGCGCATCCTGGCCGCGCTCGACGACGACCCCCGGGTGCCGATCATGGTCCTCGCCCAGCGCTTGGGCTTGGCGCGCGGGACCGTGCAGTCGCGCCTGGAGCGCATGTCGGCGTCGGGCGCTTTGCGTCCCAACAGCAGCCGGGTACTACCCTCAGCGCTGGGCCGCGGCGTTGCGGCGGCCGTGAGTGCGGAGCTGGATCAGAGCCGGCTGAACGAGGCGATCGCTGCCCTGCGCGACATCCCCGAGGTACTCGAATGCCATGCGCCAGCCGGAGACACCGACCTCATCATCCGCGTGGTCGCCACGAGCCCGGACGATCTATACCGGGTCTCGGAAGAGATCAGGCTGTGCCCGGGAATCGTGCGCACGTCCACGAGCATGTTCCTGCGCGAGGTGATTCCGTACCGAACGACAGGGCTGCTGGGGGCGTGAGCTCATATCTGGAAGTAGTGGTTTCTTCGGGGTGTCCGGTGCGGGTCGGTGTGGGGCGGCGGGATGAACCAAGGCACGCCTGCTTGGACTTGGATGTGCCAGTCTTCCTTGTGGATCAGGTGGTGGTGGTGGCTGCAGAGGAGCGTGCCGTTGGCGGTGCTGGTGGGCCCGCCGCGGGACCAGTACTCGATGTGGTGGGCCTCGCACCATGGTGCCGGCATGGTGCATCCGGGGAAGGCGCAGCCTTTGTCCCGCGCGGTGATGGCCTTGCGGATCTGCGGCGGGAAGATCCTGGAGGCCCGTCCGATGTCCAGGACCTGGCCCTCGCCGCCCAGGACCACGGGGATGATGTCCGCGTCGCAGGCGAGTTTGCGCAACGTCGCCGCCGGGACGGGCCCGGTGAACGTGAAGGACCCGGTGCCCGCGCCCTGCCGGGGGCGGTTGAACAAGGCGGGCTGCCCGGACGGCGAGGCTTGACCGGACTGCGGGTCCTGGCTGTCGTGGGGGAAGAGTTCGCGGTGGTCGATGGTGGCCAGGATCTGCGGGCGGTGGCCGCCCGTGGCGGGCAGGGACCCTG